>DASTEX010000497.1:0-4238 GCA_035709185.1 Gemmatimonadales bacterium | reverse complement strand
ATCCGGGCCGGGCTGCTGCCGGCCGATAAACACCGAGCGGTGGCGGAGCTTCGTCAGGGGGGCGAGCGGGTCGCCGTCGTGGGCGACGGGGTCAACGACGCACCGGCCCTCGCTGCCGCCGATCTGGGCATTGCCATGGGGGGTGCCGGCACCCACGTAGCCCTCGAAACGGCCGACGTTGTGCTCATGGGCGATGATCTGAGCCAGGTGGCGGCAACGATCACGCGCTCCCGGCGGACCATGCGGATCGTTACCCAGAACATTGTCTTCTCCCTCGGGATCAAGGCGGTCTTCCTGGTGCTGGCCGTCCTGGGGCAGGCCAGCCTATGGATGGCCGTCGCGGCGGATATGGGGGCATCCCTAGCCGTTATTACCAACGGCCTGCGTGCGATGCACCATCCCAAATCACTGTAACTGAAGAGCATAATCAGATGTATCGATGGTGTCGCGACAGTGAATTAGGGCACACTAATCTTGAAATATTGATAATGATCAATATTGTTGAGCCATGACTCTCCAGGCCCGGATACTGGCTCCGCTTGGCTGGCTGGCGGCGGCCTGCGGTACGCTGCTCACCGATCAGCCGGATGACTCCCTGGTCCTGGCCGGCCCGATCGACGGGCTGACCGCCCCGCAGCTGGCCCAGCACGTGGCCGGCGACACCGAATTCGGCCGGGCCTTCGCCGGCGCCGAGGGTCTCGGGCCCATCTTCATTGCGCCCTCGTGCGAGGGCTGTCACCCCGGCGACGGAAAGGGCCACCCGGTCATGGCTCTGACCCGATTCGGGCGGGCGCTGGCCGGAGGGTTCGACCCCATGCGCAGCAGGGGCGGGCCTCAGCTGCAGCATCGCTCCATTCCCCTGTACGCGGCCGAGGCTGTGCCGGTCGAGGCGACCGGCATCACCAGGCTGCTCGCACCGGCGGTAACCGGGCTGGGTTACCTCGAGGCCGTCCCGGACGCGAGCCTCATCTCGCTCCAGGATCCCGACGACGCTGACGGGGACGGGATCTCCGGGCGCTTGCAGCTGGTGGACGAGTCGGACGTGGTGGTAGAAGTCGACCGGCTGGAGTCGGTGCTCGACGCCGCTACGGCAGCCCGCCAGCGCATCGCCGGGCGCTACATCGGCCGGTTCGGACGGAAGGCCGCCGCCATCTCGCTGCTGCATCAGACCGTTACCGCGTACCAGCAGGACATGGGCCTCTCCACCGACGTGCTCCCGGACGACTTGGTGAATCTCCAGGTCGGAGGATTCGCGAGCGACGAGGTGCCCGATCCCGAAGTGCCCTCCAACACGGTCACGGCTGTGGTGTTCTATCTGAGAACTCTCCGCGCGCCACCCCGCCGCAATGCGGATGCGCCGGAGGTCACAAGCGGGGAGGCGCTGTTCACGTCCATCGGGTGCGCGAAATGCCACCGGCCCACCCTGCAAACCGGCCCATCCTCCATCGCCGCGCTGAACAGCGCGGAATTCCATCCCTACACCGATCTCCTGCTCCACGACATGGGCCCCGAACTGGACGACGGGTACACCGAGGGCACGGCTCAGACCTCCGAATGGCGGACGACGCCGCTCTGGGGAATCGGCCTGGCTGAACGCTCGCAGGGCGGGCGCGCGTTCTATCTCCACGATGGCCGGGCCCAAAGTCTCCCGGAGGCGATCGAGCTTCATGGCGGCGAGGCTGCAGCCAGCAGGGCTGGATTCCGCGCCCTCACCCCTGCCGAACAGGAGCAGGTCCTGGCCTTCCTGAGGTCGCTGTGAACCGGCGGCGCTTTCTGGGCCGGCTGGAGGCGGCATCGGCGGCGGCGATTGCCGGCGCCATCGGTCTTCCGCTCAGCGGCTGTCTCGGCTTTCACTACGTCAACGCCACCCTGGTCGGCAACCGCCTGGCCATCCGCCAGGAAGAGTTCGGCCGGGAGCCGTTCGTGCTGGTGGATGCGCCGGGCCAGGCGCTGCCGCTCTACGTCTATCGCCATTCCGACGGCTCGTACACCGCCGTGTCCACCCGGTGCATGCACCTGGGCTGCCAGGTGGAGCCGACCGCGGGCCATCTGGTCTGTCCCTGCCACGGGAGCGAATACACCAACGACGGCAGGATTCTGAAGGGCCCCACTCCGCTGCCGCTCCGGAAATTTCCGGTACTGGTCGACGGCGAACGGATCCTGATCGATCTCTCGGCGGAGGCGTCGTGAGATTCGTGGTCGGCATGGCAGTGCTGCTCTCGCCGGCGGGAATGGCGGCGCAGGATACCGCGCTGGTGCAGGGGAGTATCTACCAGCGCCCGTTTATCGCGGAGCTCGGCCGAACCTCGATCGGCGGATATCTCGAGGCCAACGGCAGCTGGTCCCGGACCGACGGCATCAACGATGGGCCTTCGTTCGACGTCCGCCGCTTCAACCTCTTCCTGTTTTCCTCCGCCGGCCGCCGGTTCCGGTTCACCTCCGAGCTCGAGTTCGAGCACGGTACGGAGGAAATCGCCCTCGAAACCGCACTGCTCGATTTCATCATCACGCCTTCGCTCGTGATCCGGGGCGGGGTCCTGTTGCCGCCGATCGGCGCGTTCAACGTGAACCACGACGGCCCTCGCTACGAGTTCGTGGATCGCCCGCTGGTCTCCACCCGGATCATTCCCGCCACGCTGTCGGAAGTGGGATTCGGGATTCACGGGCGCCTGGTGCCGGCGGGTGTAACAGTCAGCTATGACCTCTACCTGACCAACGGGCTGAACGAAGGCATCATCCTCAACCCCGAGGGGCGGACTCACATCCCGGGCGGAAAAGGAGCATCCCTGTTCGCCGAGGACGGGAACGGTTCCCCGGCGGTATCGGGTCGGGCGGCGGTGCGGCTGCGCCGCCTGGGCGAGATCGGTCTGTCGCACTATCGCGGCGTGTACAACCGCTGGAGGCTCGAAGGCCAGCAGGTGGATGAAGCCCGTTGGCTCTCGCTGACCGCCCTGGATCTCGAAACCCAGGTTGGCTCGCTCGCCCTGAGGGGTGAAGCCGCCCTGGCCAGCGTGGAGATCTCACCCGATCTCCAGGAAGTATTCGCCGAGCGGCAGTGGGGAGCCTATCTCGACGCGGTGCTGCCGGTGTGGCAGCCCCGGATTCGCGGGCTCGAGTCACCGGCGGTGTCCCTCGGCCTGCGTCTCGAGTGGGTCGACCTGAACGTCGGTCACTTCAGCTCGACCGGCCAGCCCCGGCGGGACGATATGGCCGCGGTGACGGCCGGGCTCTCGTTCCGCCCGGTGAACGGCACGGTATTCAGGGCCAACTACCGGCTGTCCCGGGCACGGGACCTCTTCGGCAATCCCGCCGAGCACTCCGCTGCTGTCCTCCTTGGCCTCGCGACATACTTTTAGATGGTGAACGCCGCTGAACACCCGCTGACCCGCTCGGTCGAGGACTACCTCAAGGCCATCTATCACCTGTCCCTCGACGGGCAGGCGGCCAGCACCAGCGCCATCGCCCAGGCCCTGGACCTCGCTCCGCCGTCGGTGAGCGGGATGATCCGCCGCCTCTCCGATCTCGGCCTGCTGGAGCACGTGCCCTACCGGGGAGTCGCACTGACGGACGAAGGCCGGCGGGCGGCGCTGCGCATGGTCCGCCGGCACCGGATCATCGAAGCCTATCTGGTCGCGAGGTTGGGGTACTCCTGGGACAGCGTGCACGAGGAAGCTGAGCGGCTGGAGCACGCGGTCTCGGACGAGTTGATCGAGCGGATGGCCGGGGCCCTCGGGAACCCGCAGTTCGATCCGCACGGTGATCCCATTCCCGACGTCCACGGCCGGATCGAGGAGCTGCTCTACATCCCGCTCAGCGAGGTGGACGTTGGCGAAACCGTCGAGATTCACCGGGTCGATACCGGCCACGCCGAGCGATTGCGATACCTGAGTGACACCGGACTGACCCCGGGCACGATCATCAAAGTGATGGGCCGACAGCCCTTCAACGGTCCGCTCACCATCGACCGCGAAGGACACTCCCAGATCATCGGGCACGAGCTCGCCCGGCTGCTGCTGTGTGTCAGGCCCGTTGGACGCTGAATCGGAGATGACCGAAGCGGCCGACACCCGTACCCTGGGCCGGGGACTCATTGATACCTTCGCCCAGGGATGGGCCCGCGCCAAGCTGGATCTGATCTGCTCGGTCTTTGCCGAAGACGCGGTGTTCCTAGAGACCCCGTTTTCCCAGCCGGCCGTCGGCCTCCCGGCCATCCGGCGCTGGTGGGCCGATGTGCCCTA
>DASTEX010000496.1:0-26990 GCA_035709185.1 Gemmatimonadales bacterium | reverse complement strand
GTTCAAGGCCGCGGCCGCGCGGTGGAAGCTGCCGACCGAGAACCTGATCTACGCCGACGTGGACGGGAACATCGGCTGGGTCGCCGCCGGGCTCATGCCGGTCCGGTCGTGGACCGGGATGCTGCCCGTGCCGGGCGACGGGCGGTTCGAGTGGCGGGGCTTCCTGCCGTTCGAGGAGCTGCCGGTTTCGTTCAATCCGCCATCCGGGATCATCGCCACCGCCAACCACAACATCCTGCCCCCGGATTACACCAAACCACTGAGTTACGAGTGGGCCGAGCCCTCGCGGTTCAAGCGGATCATGGAGGTGCTGCAATCTCGCAAGGGATGGACTCGGCAGGATTTCGAGAAGCTGCAGCACGACGAGCTGTCGCTCCCGGCGCGTGAGCTGGTTCCGCTGCTGCTGGCCGCGGGTGAGCGTGCCGGAGCCCGCGGTCCCGGCTGGGATCACATGAAGCGTTGGGACTTCCTGATGCGGAAGGACGGGGTCGCGCCGCTCCTCTTCGCGGCGTTCGTGGACTCGCTCTCGGCCCGGAGCCTTGCGACGGCCGTGGGACCCCATGCCGCCGCGCTGCGCCAGGCCGGGGTGGGCAGTCTGGATCTGCCGGTACTGATGCGCTTCGTGAAGGAGCCGGGGCGTGATTCCCTGCTGGTCGGTGCCTTCGATGCCGCGGTAGCGGGACTGCGGGCCCGACTGGGCGGCGAGATGAGCCAGTGGCGCTGGGGTACGGTACACACTGCGCCATTCCGCCATCCGCTGGCGAAGGCGTTCGATCTGCCCGACGCGACCCGGGCGGGGCACTGGAGCACGGTGGGGATGACCGCGGGTGCCAACCTGCGCCAGACCCACGGGGCGTCGTTCCGGGAGATTCTGGACTTTGCCGACTGGGACAACTCGGTGGGAACCAGCGTGCCCGGGCAGTCGGGGCAGCCGGGCAGTCCCTTCTATGGCAACCTGCTGCCGCTCTGGGAGCGGGGCGAGTACTTCCCGCTGGTGTACTCACGGGCCGCGGTGGAGAAGCACACGGCGCATGTGTTGATACTGAGGCCGTAGGCGGCTATCAGCTGTCAGCTATCAGCCGTCAGCTGACCGCTCGCACCATCGGCGACCTTCCACTGGCATAAATGAGACGGATGAGACCAGCAACCGTCCAGCAATACTGGCGTTCGGTCCGTATCCCGCTGGGCCTTCGCTGCAGCGTGCATTCTCTACGTGCTCACGATTGGTAGAGAGGCCCCGTCTCGGTACGGGCTGACCATTCCTCAGGTAGTGGTCATCTACCTGGCCGGAGCGCTATACGTGGGGCTGGCGATTGCCCTGTTCCGAACGAGGGTCAATTCGAGACTGCGCGCGGCCGTGTTTGGGTTCGGTTGCGGTGCCATGGGAGCCCTTGCTTTCAGCTTTCTTGTGCTGGGGCCGGTGCTGGATATCCATCTACGGGGTCTCGCCCTGCTGTCCTATGTGGCCTTCATAGGCCTCTTCCCAGGAGCCTTTGTCGGTGGGTTGTTCTGGGAGGAGGATGAGTCGGTCTGAGACCCGGATGTTGACGGCCGATGCTGACCGCTGACAGCCGATAGCAGGCAGCTTACAGCACCAGTGGCGTCAGCACCGCCAGCAGCACCGCCACCACGATGATTCCCACCAGGTCGATCACCAGGCCGGCCTTCACCATCTGCTTCATCGGAATGGCGCCGGAGCCGAACACGATGGCATTCGGCGGCGTGGCCACCGGCAGGGCGAATCCCAGCGAGGCGGAGAAGCCGGCCACCAGCATCAGCACCACCGGCGGTTGATCCACCGCGGCGGCGAGCGAGACCGCCAGCGGCATCATCATGGTGGCGACCGCCAGGTTGCTCGCCAGTTCGCTCAGCGCCACCACCACCACCGCGATCCCCAGGAACAGCAGGGGCAGGGGCAGGCCCCGGAGCCCATGGAGCCGCTCGGCGATCCAGGCGGTGAGACCCGAGCCGTCCATCGCCCCGGCCAGAGAGAGCCCGCCGCCGAAGAGCAGCAGCACGTCCCACGGCAGAGTCCGCGCCTCTTCCCACCGGATCAGTGGACGGAGGTTACCGTCGGGGGCCCGGCCGGGGATCGTGAACAGCAGAACCGCCGCCAGGATGCCGATCCCGGTATCGGTGAGCCGCGGAGCCAGCGAGGTGAGTCCGGGAATCACTAAGGCGCCCAGGTCCTTGGGCTCGCGGAAGAACCACGCCAATGCCGTGGCCATGAAGATGATCAGGACCACGCGCTCGCCCCCGCGCAGCTTCCCCAGCGCGCGCCGGCGTTCCGCGATCAATTCGTGGGCCGAGGTGTCGAGGGTCGCCCCGCCCCGGAAGATCACGTACACCAGCAGGGCCCAGGTGAGCGGCATCAGCACGATCGTGATCGGCAGCCCCAGCAGCATGAAGCGGCCGAAATCGATCGACTGGCCGGTGACCTCGCGAATCGCTCCGGCGACGACCAGATTGGGTGGAGTGCCGATGAGGGTGGCCATTCCGCCGATCGAGGCCGCGTACGCCATGCCGAGCAGGAGCGCCAGCCGGGTTCGCTGGCCCGGCTCGTCCTGGCCGAAGAGCTCGCCGATGGCCAGGGTGATGGGAAACATCATCGCCGTGGTGGCGGTATTGGAGATCCACATCGAGACGAAGCCGGTTGCGAGCATCACGCCCAGCACCACGCGCCGGGTGCTGGTGCCGATGGCCGCCACCAGACCGTAGGCAATGCGGGCGTGGCTGTGCCAGCGCTCCAGCGCGGCCGCCAGGATGAACCCGGCCAGGAACAGGAAGATCAGCTCGTTGCCGTAGGGCTCGGCCGCTTCCCGGGCGGTGCGCACGCCGAGCAGCGGCAGCATGACGATGGGGAGGAGCGAGGTGGCGGCGAGCGGGGCCGCCTCGGTAACCCACCACACGCCCATCCACAGGGCCAGGCCCAGCACCCGGGTCGCAGCCGGCGACAGTCCCGCCGGAGCTGTCAGCAGGACCAGCAGAAAGAGGGCCGGACCGGCGATCTTGGCCAGGGTCCGGGGGGGCATGGCAGGCATTGGGGGACAAACTTAACTGCAGCAAAGACGTCGAAGGCAGTCGAAGGCAGTCGAAGGCGGTCGAAGACGTCGAGAAATGTCGAAGACGGTCGAAGGTAGTCGAAGGCGGTCGAAGACGGTTCATGCACGGGGGACCAATGCGCTTTCTGCCAGTCTCGGTACTCTGGCTCATTCCTTCCATCCTGTTGGCTCAGGCCACCTCGCTCACGCCCCAGCAGCGGGCCCGGATCGATTCCGTGTTCGCCCAATGGGATCGGACCAACTCCCCCGGGTGCGCGTTAGGCATCTCCCGGGGCGGGGAGATGCTTTACGAGCGGGGCTACGGCATGGCCAACCTGGAGACCGGGCTGGCCATCAGTCCCACGTCGATCTTCCACGTGGCCTCCATCTCCAAGCAGTTCACCGCCGCCGCGGTGGCGCTGCTGGCGAGCCGGGGCAAGCTCTCGCTGGACGACGACATCCGGAAGCACGTGCCCGAGATCCCCGACTACGGTACCCGGATCACCATCCGGCACCTGATGCATCACACCAGCGGGCTCCGCGACCAGTGGGTGCTGCTGCGGCTGGCGGGATGGCGCCAGGAAGATCTGATCACCGAAGCCGACGTGCTCTGGGTGGCGTCGCGCCAGAAGGCGCTCAACTTCCCGCCCGGTTCGGAATATCTCTACAGCAACACCGGTTACACCCTGCTCGGCACCATCGTCCGCCGAGTCAGCGGAGTAAGCCTGCGGCAGTTCGCCGAGCAGGAGTTCTTCCGCCCGCTCGGCATGACCGACACCCATTTCCACGACGATCACGCCATGGTGGTTCCGGGCCGCACCTCGGCCTACGTCCCGGCTGCCGGGGGCTGGCGCGTGAGCATTCCGGATTTCGATACCTACGGCGCCACCAGTCTGTTCACCACTGTGCGCGACCTGCTCAAGTGGCAGCACAACTTCTCGACCGGCCAGGTGCTGGGGAAGGAGCTGCTGGAGGAGATGCAGCGGCCGATCCGGCTATCCGGTGGTACCGAATCGACTTACGGATTCGGGATCGTTACCGGACGGCACCGCGGGCTCAGGACCTCGGGGCACTCCGGCGCCGATCACGGGTACCGGGCCGACGTGGTGCGGTTCGTCGATCACAACCTGTCGATTGCCGCCCTCTGCAATGCCAGCAATGCCGGGCCGTCGGCGTTGACCCGGCGGGTGGGCGACATCCTCCTGGCCGAGCAGCTCGCGGCGGAGAGTGCCCCGGCGTCGGATTCCTCCAGTGTGAGACTCGAGCGTAAACAGTTGGAGCAGTGGACTGGTACCTATGTGGACCGGAAGAACGCGATGGTGCTGCGATTCGAGATTCGGGGTGACTCACTGGCCCTGGTAACCGGACCAACGCTTCGGCCGCTGGCCGCGGATCGTTTCGCTCCGCCCCAGGGACAGCCTGAGGCTACGTTCAGCGTCCGGGAGGGGAAGACCTTCGTCCGGTTATCTGGTCCCGGCATGGACAACGTGCTGGAGCGGCAGCCGCCCATCAGCCTGAATGCCAGGGCACTTCAGGCGTATGCCGGCAGCTACTACAGCGAGGAACTCGATACCCGGTGGAACATCGAGCTCCGGGACTCGGTGCTGATGCTCAAGCGGCCCAAGTTCCCGGAGGCCCGCCTGGTGCCGGTCTCTCCCGACGGGTTCTCCCTCGGCGGCGAGGGTGGGAACCTCCTGCTCAGCTTCTCCCGCGGGGCGGGGAACCGGGTCACCGGCTTCGAGGTCGGTACCTCCCGCCTGCGCGGGCTGCGATTCGAAACCATGAAATCCACGAGAGGGAACTGATGTTACGAGCGAAGTTGATAACGCTATTGCTGCTGGCCGCGCCGGCCGGGCTGACGGCCCAGGCCCACGATCACGCGGCCCACCAGCGCGCCGCCGGCCACCCCACCGAAGCGGGTCAGGCTGCTTTTGCGACCATCAAGGAAATCGTCGCGATCCTGGAGGCCGACTCAACCACGGACTGGACCCGGGTGGATCTCGAGGCACTTCGCCAACACCTCATCATGATGGACCGGGTGATGATGGAGTCCATCGTGGTGTCCCGTGCAGTTCCCGGTGGGATCCAGCTGGACGTGACCGGCAGTGACCCGGTGGCGAAGGACATCGCCGGCATGTTGGGGACGCATTCCGACGTGCTGGATCGCGAGCCGGGCCTCCGCAGTACCGCCGATGCGATCCCGGGGGGGATCCGGCTAACGGTGACGGCTGAGGGTGAATCAGACCAGCGACAGGTTGCGCGAATCCGCGGGCTGGGGTTTGCGGGACTTCTCGCCATAGGGGACCACCACACGGTGCATCACCTGGCAATAGCGCGAGGCGAGGGCTCGGGGGCGCACAAGCACTAGGCCCGTCGAAGACAGTCGAAGGCGGTCGAAGACAGTCGAAGATGGTCGAAGACGGTCCACCCACTCCGCCCTTTTCGACGCCGTCTTCGACTGCCATCGACCATCTTCGACCATCTTCGACTGTCTTCGACCATCAGTCGGCGGCCTGCCGAATCTTCGCCAGAACCCAGAGGTGAGCCGCAGCTGTGGCCAGCAACAGCAGCAGGAAGCCCGTACGCGCTTGAAACTGCTGGGCGGCCGTCGCATCGGCCAGTGATGCGGTGTTGGCCCAACTGCTGAGCTTCCACGCCACGATCCCCCACCCGATGAGCCAGGTTCCGACCACGACGACATAGCGGCCCGGGCCGGATTCGGCGGCGGTCCCGGCATAGCGGATCGCCAGCACCAGCCCGATAAGGGTGAGCGCGACGAGCAGGACCATCATACCGAGGAAGGCGACCAGGCCGCCCTGAGGGCCCGCGCCCGGTGTGGTGGTTCGCAGCCACCACCAGACGCCGATCCCGGGCAGCAGGCTGAGCCACAGGGTGACGTACCAGCCGAACCAGCCGGGCTCGCCGAAGAGGTAGGTCAGCAGGCCGCGCAAGGCTTTAGACCGTCTTCGACCATCTTCGACAGCTAAACGACGAGATTCAACAGCCGGTCCCTCACCCAGACGACCTTCCGGATATCCTGGCCGTGGATGAACCGCTTCACCGCCTCGTCCTCCAGCGCAGCCGCGACTACGTCCTCTTCCTGAGCGCCACGGGCGACGTGAACCCGGGAGCGGGTCCTGCCGTTCACCTGCACCGGGACTTCGATCCGGGACTCGACCGTCAGTCCCTCTTCCCAGGTGGGCCAGCTGGCCTCGAACACGCTGGTCTCGCGGCCCAGGCGTTCCCAGCACTCCTCGGCGAAGTGGGGTGCGAACGGCGCCAGCATCACGAGGATGTCCTTCACGATCTGGCGTTCGCTGGCGTTCACCGCGCGGACCGCGTTCAGGAACTCCATGAGGGCCGCGATCGCGGTGTTGTACGACAGCGTCTCCAGCCCTTCGGTCACCTTCTTGATGGTCTGGTGCCACTTGACCACGATCGAGTGGTGCAGCTCCACCCCCATCATGGTCGACCGCTCGCACTGCTGGACCAGCTCCCACACCTTGTCGAGGAAACGGCGCGGGCCGGCCAGGCCCTCGTCCCGGAAATCGCCCCCTTCCTCGAAGGGCCCCAGGAACATCAGGTACATCCGGAAGCTGTCGGCGCCCCACTTGGCGATGTACTCGTCGGGGATCACCACGTTGCCCCGCGACTTGGACATCTTGGCGCCGTCCTTCACGATCAGCCCGTGGGCCCGGAATTTCCGGAACGGCTCCTCGAAGGGGAGCAGGCCCTGGTCGTGCAGCACCATGGTGATGAACCGGGCGTACAGCAGGTGCAGCACCGCGTGCTCGTTCCCCCCGATGTAGGTCGCCACCGGCAGCCAGCGCTTCACTCGCTCCGAATCGAACGGCCGGTCGACGAACTCGGTGCTGGTGTAGCGCAGGAAGTACCACGCCGAGTCGAGAAACGTGTCCGAGACGTCGGTCTCGCGGTGGGCGGTGCCGCCGCACTGGGGACACGCGACGACGTACCACTCGAGGTTGCGGGCGAGCGGTGAGACGCCGCTGTCGTCGGGCTGGAAATTCTCCAGCGCGGGGAGGAGCACCGGAAGATCCTGCTCCGGCACCGGGACCGGACCGCACCGGTCGCAGTAGATCATGGGGATGGGCGGTCCCCAGTAGCGCTGGCGCGAGATGCACCAGTCGTGCAGCCGGTACTGAATGGTGCCTTCGCCCTGGCCCTCGCGGGCCAGCCAGTCGACGATGGCGCGGAAGCCTTCGGCCTGCGGCAGGTTGGAGAACCGGCCGCTGTTGACCAGGATCATGCCGTCGGTGTCTTCCACCGGGGCCGTCAGGGGCGCTGCCGCATCCTCGCCCGGGAGCGCCAGCACCCGCACGATCGGCAGGCGCCAGGTGGTGGCGAAGGCAAAGTCGCGGGTGTCGTGGCCCGGCACCGCCATGATGGCGCCGGTGCCGTACTCCATCAGCACATAGTCCGCGATCCACACCGGGATCTGCTCGCCGGTGGCCGGATTCACCGCGGTGGAGCCGGTGAAGACGCCGGTCTTGTCCCGCTCGCCAACCTTGCGGGAGACCAGGTCTTTGGCCGCGGACGCCTTGCGATAGTCGGCCACGGCGCCGCGCTGCTCCGGCCTCGTCAGCGCTTCCACCAGCGGATGCTCCGGCGCCAGCACCATGAAGGTGGCGCCGAAGATCGTGTCGGGCCGGGTGGTGAAAACACGGATGGGACCGGCGCTGGAGGCAAAGTCGATCCGCGCGCCTTCCGACCGTCCGATCCAGTTGCGCTGGGCGGTCCGGGTGCTGTCGGACCAGTCCATCTTGTCCGGATCGTCGAGGTTGTGGAGCAGCCGGTCGGCGTAGTCCGTGATCCGGAAGAACCACTGATCCAGGGAGCGCTGCTCCACCATCGTGCCGCAGCGCTCGCAGGCGCCGTTGATCACCTGCTCGTTGGCCAGGACGGTCTTGTCGTTGGGGCACCAGTTGACCGCGGCCTTTTTCTTGTAGGCCTTTCCCGCCTTATACAGCTGGAGGAAGATCCACTGGGTCCACTTGTAATAGGCCGGGTCGGTGGTGGAGAGCTCGTGGCGCCAGTCGAACATCCCGCCCAGCTGGCGGAGCTGGCGGCGGAAGTTCTCGATGTTCCGCGGGATCAGCTCCGCGGGGTGCACCCCCATCTTGAGGGCAAAGTTCTCGGAGTGGATCCCGAAGGCGTCGTACCCGATCGGCTCGAAGACGTCGTAGCCCCGGAGCCGGCGGTACCGTCCGTGGACGTCGGCCCCGGTAAAGGCGTAGAAATTCCCGACATGCAGCCCCTCCGCGGAGGGGTACGGGAACATCATCAGGTTGTAGAAGGGGCGTTCCGCCCGGTCCAGGTCGGGCTCGTTGGTATGGCGCTCGGCCCACCGGGCCCGCCACTTGGCCTCCACCTCGCCCGGGTGGTAGGTGCCGACAGCGTGCTGGGACATGGCGTTAATCTAGACGGGCAGGCGGGCAGGCGTTAATGGACCGTCGGACGGTGAGACGGTCGGACGTTCAATTCGCTCCGAGTACTGCCGATGAAGCGGTTGCCTTGTATACCGTCAGACCGTCCGACCGTCTGACCGTCCGAATAGCCGACTGAAGAAGCCCGGTCGCTTTTCCGGTGGAATGGCCGCCCAGACCGGCTCCGTGCCCCACCGCCGGATATCCGTGCGGGGGCCGAAGACGCCCCAGGAGAACCCGTCGCCGGTGGCCGCATTTCGCAGGTCGGCGATCAGCGCGGTCGGCGGCTGGGCCTCCGCGAAACTCCGGAGGGCGGCATCGGCGCCGTTCACGATCTCGTCTCTGGGGCGGGCCAGCGGATTGGAACGCCAGATGGTCGCGGTCGAGTCTTCGTGTACCAGGTCGACGGCGCTGCGCGGCCCTGGTTGCCACATGGCGATGGCGCTCTGGAGAAATTCGTCGATGGTGGCGGCCTGCCAGACCACGACCGGTGGGTCATGGCAGACATAATAGACCGGGCTCCACCCGGTCGAAGTCGGCAGGAGATCGAGGACCCAGTAGTTGCCGAAGCCGTCATGGGCGATGGAATACGCGTGAGGAAACATCTCCTCCAGCCCGAAGCCTGCCAGGTCCACCAGGGAGAACGATTCGAGTGGCCCGTTCGCCAGCCCCTTCGAGACCATCAGGGCCTCCCGAATCTCCCGGGGCAGCGGGGCCGGCAGACCGGCTTCCAGCGCGAGAAGTTCTTCGGCGGTGGCGGGCGGCAGCAGTTCGATGATCTGCTCGTCCCCATCCTCGTCACGGAGGCGGGCGCCGGCGAGCGCACGCAGGGTGTCGGCCAGCATCCGATTCGCCTGATGAAGGAGAGAGAAATGTGCACCGAGAGTGGCACCCGGGCCACGACCGCAGGTATCAGAATCGCTTGCGCAGCCGGGCGAGCCAGCCGCGAATCTTGACCTCGGCGGAATCGAGCAGCCGAGCCATCCAGAGAAACTCACGCGCGATCAGGGCCGCCCCGCCGGCAATAACCAGGGTCCCCGGGCCCGGAGCCGGGAGTGCCACCAGGCCGAGCAGGATTACGAGGATTCCGAGGGCGACGACTGCCGGGCGGACCCACTTCGACGTGCGAGCCTTCTGGTTGGCCTCGAATTGCTGCCGGAAGCGGCTTCCCGGCTCGACCGTCCGGAACCGTTGCCACGCCTTCCTGAAGGATTCCATCCCGGAAGGTAGTTTATCTCAATGGACCTGCGGCAAATCCTGGTGCTCGCCAACGCGTTCAAGGAGGGAGACCTTCTCCTCGGCGGGACGGCTGACGACCAGGTTCGCACCGATGCGCGGAGCGTCCTGGGCGGGCTGACCGTCGGGGAAATCGACCGCGTCCGGCTGGTCGACGACGGGGTGAGCGAAGCGCTGGCGCAGGCACGGGACCGGCAGCTGGCGTCGGAGGTGGTCGCTCTCCGGATCGGCGACCTCAAGTCCCGACTGCTGAGCGAAGCTGGTGCGGAGTGGATCGCCCGATATCGGGCCGGGCTGTCGAGCGAAACGATTGCCGCGGTCGTGAAACTCATGACCGCCGAGGAACTGTCCCGGATTGCCTGTCGGGTGTTCAACCCGCTCCCGGGCGCCGGCGTGGCCGTTGGCTCGGCGCGCCACTTCGGCTCCCGGATTCAGCCTAACAGCCCCGGAGACGACGAGACGGAGATCCTCTTCTCCATCCTCGAGGGCCTCACCTACGGGTGCGGGGATGTCATCCTCGGCCTCAATCCGGCTTCCGACGACGTCGATACCATCGCGCGGCTCTCGGAATTGCTGGTGAGGGTGCGCGAGCGGCTGGATCTGCCTACCAGGACCTGCGTCCTCTCCGACATCATCAAGCAGACCTCGGCCCGGGCCCGGGCGCGAGTGGACGTAGGTTTTCAGAGCCTGGCCGGAACCTCGCGAGCGCTGGGCGGCATGGTGGGCCTGGACGTGGATGGCATACTCGAGCTGGCGCGTGGCTTCGACGGCCTCTATTTCGAGACCGGCCAGGGGTCCGAGGTCACCAACGGGGCCGCCGAAGGGATCGACATGGTGACCCTCGAGGCACGCACCTACGGCGTGGCGCGCCTGATCCAGCAACAGGCCGGCAAGTGGACCATCGTGAACGACGTGGCCGGATTCATCGGGCCGGAGGTGTTCCGCTCCGGCAAACAGCTCCACCGCGCCTGTCTGGAAGACGCCGTGATGGCCAAGCTGCATGGCCTGACCATGGGCCTCGATGTGTGTGCCACCTTCCACATGGGCATTCCTCCGGCGGAACTGCGCGAGCTGACAGCCCGGATCACCGCCCAGGCCGCCCCGGCCTACCTGATGGCCGTCGCGGGCAACGCCGATCCCATGCTGGGCTATCTCACGACCTCCTTCCGCGAGCATCCCCGTCTCAGGGCCCTGACGGGACGGGGCCCCACCTCCGCAATGTCGGCCTGGGGCGCCCGACGCATGGCGCCAAAGTCGCTCGCCATTCCTCAACTGTACGCCCGGTATCATCGGGCCGGTGGTGACCGTCGCAGCGAGAGTGAGCTGGAACGGGAGGCCAGGGTGACGCTCTCGCGACTCCAGGAACCCGGGTGGGACCTGGGTCATGACGACGGGGTCGAGGGGAAACCGCCAGCGGCACAGGAGAAACGCCTGGAGCGGATCTACCAGCATGCGCGCCGCGCGCTCTACGCCTCGATCGATCGGGCGGTGCTGCGCGATGTTACATCCGAACTGCTGCCGGTGCGATCGGAGGCGCGGAGCCGGGATGACTATCTGATGCATCCCGCCGCGGGAGAGCGGATCCGGCCGGAGGACGCTGCGGCGATCCGCTCGATGTACCCGGTAGCGCGGCCCACGGCCCAGATCGTCATCTCCGATGGGCTCAACGCCGATGCGGTCTCGGAGCATCTGCGGACGGTGCTGCCGCTGCTGCGGAGCCGGTTGAACGAGGGCGGCGTTGCGGCGGGTGGGCGCGCGATCGTGATCGAACACGGCCGGGTGCGGGCGGGCTATCACACCGGCCGGCTGCTCGGCGTCGACGTCATCATCCATCTGATCGGCGAGCGCCCCGGCACCGGCCTGAACACCCTGTCGGCGTACGTCACCTACGGGCGGGACGAACGGGGGGAGCTGCGCTGGAGCATCGACCTGGACCACGCCTGCACCACCGCGATCTGCGGGATCCACCCGATGGGGAAGAAGCCCGAGGCTGCGGCGGAGGAGATCGCCCGCTCGGTCCAGCGGATGCTCGAGGAGCGCCGGTCAGGAGTGCTGCTCGGAAAGTCGGAAGGGCGGACGCCCAACTAGGAAAGATCTGAACCAGTGGCGAAGGATGAACACGAATGCAAAATGCTGAGTTCAGAATGCATACAGTAGAGCGGGTGCCGAGCCGGCGGCTCTCTGGGGTGCCGGCATCGCAAGCCCTCCACACTATGCATTCTACACTCTGCATTATGCATGCATGCTCCTCCCTGCTGCACCCACATCCCCGTATTCCATCTCCTGAACTGCCGCCTCACCGTACCGGTCGGGGGCAAACCGGCTGGCGATCAGGCCGGTCGCTGCTTCAGGGTCGATGGCCTCCACCAGCAATCCCTCGTTCCCGTAAGGCAGCCAGGCCTGGCATTCGCCTGAGGGATGGATCAGGGAGGTGGCGGACTCCTGGTAGCGCAGGCCGTAATTCACGCTGGCGAAGTAGATGGTGTTCTCGATGCTCCGCAGCACCATCGCCTTCTCGTAATAGGGAGCCTCGGAGGAGCCGAATTGAGTGAGCCGGGGACCGGCGAGGTTGCTCCCGGTATGCTGAGGCTGGAAGACGATCTTCGCCCCCCGCACCGCCGCCCAGCGCACCGTCTCCGGGTAGCGCCAGCCCTCGTGGCAGATGGCGATGCCGAACCTGACCCCTTTGACCTCGAAGATCCGGCGGGCAGTTCCCGGCACATAGAACGGATCTTCCGAGGGCGCGACCTGGTTCTTGGTCTGGCATCCCAGGACCTGCCCATCCGCGTCGAACACATACGCGGCGATCTGGCGCCCGGCCGGCGTGATCCGCTCGGTGCCGAGGATGGTCGCGATGCCGAAGTGGGCAGACCACTGCGCGACCGCTCGCAGGACCCGTTCCTGCTGCGAGGCATCGTGGGGTGGTACCTCGATCTCGACTCCCCGGAGCCCGGGGACGTAAGCCTCGGGAAAGCACACGATGTCGGCGCCGCGGTCGGATGCTTCGGACTGGAACTGCCTGACCTTTTCCAGTCCCTCCTCCACCGAGGAAGCAACCGCCGGCGACGCCAGCGCGATGATCATCTTCCCCTCCCGGCCGGGGTCAGCCATCGCATCAGGTTGAGCACGAGCTGATAATTCTGTTCCGCCCCCGGGGCATTCATGCCCATCGGTCTTCGCTCCGGTCCGCCTGATTGGGCGCTGAACATCGCGGCTTCGCCGAAGAAGGCGGCCCGGCCCGAGCCCACTGTCATAACGGCGCCCTGGTGCCACCCGCCGACCGGCATGCGCCGGGTTTTGGCCTCGAATTGCCACGCCTTTTCCGGCAGCAGGAGGATGAAGTCGGCCGGTAGAACCAGCAGTGGCTCGGCGGTCGGGGGTGCCTGGAAGGCCTGCCCGGTGAAGCTGCGCACGCTGTCAACCAGCTCGCTCGAATCCCGCCCACGTACGATCGGATGGTCCTTGAGGGTCCCGTCGGTTGCCTTGAAGACGGTTGGTTTTGCGACCGCTCCCCGCGGAGGAGAATCCCCTTCGAACGCCGCCACTGCAAACCCATCGAGAAAGCGGACCTCGAAGGCGGCCGCCAGCTTGGCTGCCGCGCCGGCCAGCGGCATGTGGTCCGCGATGAGCAGGAGCGAGCCGCCGGACTGGACCCATTCCAGGGTGGCCTGCACTTCGTCCCGGGCAAAGGCCGAAGGCGTCGGGTACGGATACGTATCCCACTCGGCCTGGCTTGGCTGGGCGTTGGCGATGACCACGATGGCGCATTCACCCAGCGAAGTGATGCTGAACCGGCTCCTCAAGGGTCGAACAACGTAGCCGTCCCGGCGCAGCAATTCGCCGAAGGCCCAGAAGCGATCATCGAGGGTGTGGAAGTTGGCGTGGGCCTCATCCAGGCAGACCACCGGTCCCTTTCCCACGGGCCAGGTGGGCCGCGAGATGACGGGGTGGTAGGTCCGGTCGGGAACCTGCTGGCCCACGAGCGACGAATTCAGGACCGTGGCGAGCAGGAACAGGACGGCCAGGGAAACGCTTCGGTTATCCATGAGCAGGGGTGCTCCGCTGCAGTGCTGCATCCACCAACGCGGCAATCCTTCCGGCGTCCTCCAGGTCACGGGTCAGCTGGTCCGACTGGACCTGGCCGGCCTGGAGACGAAGCAGGTCCAGCCGCAGATTCTCGAGCGCGACCACAGCCTTGAGCCGGGTGCCCTCGGTCGCATTCAAGGCATCAGCCTGTAACCGGGTTACGATCTCCGGCAGCGCCGCCAGCTGCCGCTGCCGCGCCGGCGGCAACGCTTCGAACATCCGCAGCGCGGCGTCGCCCAGGAATACCGCCGTCGGGGCGTCGGGCGCCGGGACGACCCGTCGACTCTGACCAATCCGCCCCAGTCGGAAAAGCCACCTACCGAGCCGGCCCTTCAACCCACCGGCCCAAAGCGATGTGATCCGGCCGGTCGAACGCAGGACACTCCGCACGGTCGCGGTCGGGATAAGCACGGCACCCGCCACGCCGATCAGCGTCAGGGTGTCGATGCCGCGAGTGGCAAGCCAGATGAACAGCCCCGTTTTGGCCGCTCCAATGGCCGCCATCACAGCGGGCCGGTCGGTCAGTCGCCCGGGCAGGGATGTCGCAAGTGCTCGCTCCGCAGCCTCGCGGCGCACTTCGATCTCCACCGCGGGCCTGACGGCATCATGGCCATATCCCTGGCCCACCAGAGTTCGGGTGTGCAGGACCAGCTCGCCGAACCGGGTAAGACCGATGGCATACAGCAGCGCTGCGATCGGATAGAAGGCAATCGCGGCGTACAGGTCATCCCGAAAGCCGATGCCATAGACCAGCAGCGCCGTGGTGCCGGCGATAAAGGTGGCGCCAACATCGCCGAGGGCGCTGCCCGCAGTTCTGACGTAGGATGCCACCGGCAGAGGTGCCTCATTCAAGGCCGGTGGGGCGACGGTCAGCAGATCCAGCAGCGCCTCGGCACTCGCGGGCCGGTCCTCGGGGGCCGTGGCCAGGCAGCGGTCGACTGCATGGACCAGGACTCCGGGCAGATCGGGCCGAAGGCTGGTGATGGAAGGCGCCGGCGAGGTGAGCCGCGCGGCCAGTATCCGGTCCGCGGAGCCCTCGAACGGGGTCCGGCCCGAAAACGCGTACCACATGGTGCCGCCCAGGGAATAGAGATCACTGCGCGGGTCTACCGCTGCGTCCGAGAGCTGTTCCGGACTCATGTATGCGGGGGTACCCACCCGCTCGCCTCTGCTCGCCGGCTGGTAGACCACGCCCGCGATCCCGAAGTCGGTGACCACGGCCCGCCCCGTGTGCCGTTCCAGCATGATGTTTTCCGGTTTGACGTCCCGGTGGACGAGGCCCATGGCGTGCGCATGCCCGAGGGCCCAAGCCACTTCACGCATCACCCGCAGCCCATCGGCATCGGACAGGGGACCGGCCCGGGTCACTCGCTGGGCCAGGGTCTCTCCGTCGACGAAGCCCATCACGAACGCCACCACGGTGTCGTGCTCTTCGACCGAGTGAACCGGAACGATATGCGGATGGGAAAGACGCGCGGCCGCCCGCGCCTCCCGGAGAAACCGGTCCCGGAAGACGGTCTCGCGGGCGAGCGCAGGCGCCAGGAGCTTGATCGCCACCGGCCGGTCGAGCGCCAGGTCGCGCGCCAGAAAGACCATCCCCATCCCGCCCTGGCCCAGCAACCGCTCCACCGCGTAGCGGCCGGCGAGCGCCTGCTGGAGTGCGAGGTGCTCGATCATGGACGGAAGGTAGCGCGGGGAGCGTCGGAAAGGGCCGGAAGGGCCGGAAGGGCCGGAGGGGTCGGAAGCTGAGGGGGCCAAGGCTTCCGACTTTTCCGACCTTTCCGCCCTACCGTCCTTCCACCATTTTGATAGCACTGCATGGCTCAATCCCGTCATCCTCTCAATCGCGCCCTCGAAGGCTTCGGGGTGCTGGCCATCATTGCGACCGCGGTAGTCACTGCGCTGCTCGTGATCGAGGCCGAGAACCGGATCCGGAACACCGAGCAGGGCCGGCGGCTCCAGGCGGTGGCACGGGCGACCTCCAACCTGCTGGACCTGTTCCAGCTCGAGGATGAACCGCTCCCCGAACGCCTCTCGGCCTCGTTGCACGAAATCGCCAGGGGCGAGGGCCAGTCTGACGGCATCACGGTGACGACGGCCGGCGGCCTGGTGGTGTGGTCGGCGGGGGACGTTCACTATCACGACGCCGCGGCGGCCCGCCGGGTCTGGCGGCCGCCGCCGGGAGAAACCCGTCTCACCACTGCCGAGGGGCGGCGGTTTGCGCTGGGCTCGCTCCGGAGCCGCGACTGGGTCGTGGTGGTATCGGGGCGGCTTCCGGCCCGTTCGGTCTCACCGGTGCTGCTGCGAGACGTGGGGGCACTGGTCCTGGTCGGGCTGTTCCTCTTCTACCTCGGTTGGCGGCTGGTCGATCGCCGGATGTTCCGGCCACTGGACGCGGCCGAGGAGGTCGTGGCTCGCGTATCCGGCGGGGACATCAGCGTGGAAGCCGAGGCGATCACCCGGGTAGGGGGCGGCCCGCTGACCGACGGGCTCCGGAGGATGGTCGGGGCTCTCACCCGGCTGGTGACGGCGATCCGCAACTCGGCGGACGAGGCGGCGGCGCTGGGCGAAGAGATTTCGGCGGCAACCGAGCAGATGACCTCGTCGACCGAAGAGGTCGCGGCCACCACGCAGGAGCTGACCGATCGGGCGACCCGCCAGGCGGCAACGGTTCGCTCCGTGGCGGAAGATGCCGGCCGGATCCTGGTGATCGCGCAGGAGCTGGCGTCTGGATCGTTGCAGGCAGCCGAGCGGAACGCCGGCCTCGTCCGGCTGGCCGAACAGCACCGCGCGGGCCTCCGGGCCAGCACCGCGGAACTGGTGCGGCTGGCCGATGAGGTGGAGCAGGGAACCCGCGAGGCCGAAGCGCTGGTGGAGGCCACCGACCAGATCGAGCAGTTCATCGCCCAGACGGCCGCGGTCGCCAAGCGCACTCACATCCTGGCGCTGAACGCGGCCATCGAAGCCGCGCGGGCGGGAGAAGAGGGCCTGGGATTCACGGTGGTGGCCGACGAAGTGCGGCGGCTCGCCGGCCAGGCGGGCGAAGCGGCCCGGCAGAGCCGCTCCACCATGGAGAACGTGGTAGCGCGACTGCAGGGGGCCCGGGAGCGCCTGCTTCGACTGGGCGAGAGCAGCCTGGTGGCCCGCGACGCGGCTCAGGCGGCCGCGGCCGGGCTGGACCAGGTAGTGGACGAAGCCGTGGCCAACCACGACTGGACCCGCGGTATCTCCCTTTCGGCCCAGGATGTCCGGCAGCTGATCGAGTCGATCGCCACCCGGAGCACCGATCTGTCGGCGGGAACGGAAGACGTGGCCGCCGCCGCGCAGGAGATCGCGGCCGCGGCTCAGGAGCTCAATGCGAGTACGGAAGAGATCGCCGCATCCGCGACTCGACTTGCCGAAGCGTCTGTCCGCCTAACGGGAGAGGTGGGGAAGTTCAAACTCTAACCGATTGCAGAGTGCAGATTGCAGAAGTTTGGGGGGCGGCAAGGCACTTCTACAATCTGCACTCATCAATCTGCAATCTGCAATCGCTTTACCCCGTCGCCTTTCG
The DNA here is from genome assembly GCA_035709185.1 of Gemmatimonadales bacterium. Taxonomy (GTDB): domain Bacteria; phylum Gemmatimonadota; class Gemmatimonadetes; order Gemmatimonadales; family GWC2-71-9; genus SZUA-320. The sequence continues at coordinate 9,630 of DASTEX010000496.1, read as the reverse complement.
TACGATTGCCCTCGCTACAAACCGAAGCCGATCTTTCCACGCCAATCGACCGAGCATCGTCTTCACCACTCCTCGGGTGAACCAGGTCTTCTCGCTGTAATCCACTGCCGCATCGACGATCACCGGCCGTCCCTGTTCCATCCGTCCCCGCAGGTTCTCCAGCACGGCCTGGATGTCGGCGTCGCGGGAGAGTGACAGACATTCCACCCCCATTCCGCGAGCCAGGCCGGCGAGATCGTAGTCGGGAAGCGCGCTCGCGACCGGCCGGTTGAACGCGGTGCCCTGGAACTGCGCGATCTGGGCCAGCTCCCGGTCGCGCAACACGATCACGCCCACCGCGATCCCGTTCGCGGCAGCGGTGAGGCACTCGAGGCCGGTCATCAGGAAGGCGCCATCACCCGCCAGCGCCACCACCGGCACCGCCGGCTGCGCCAACCGGGCGCCGATGGCCGCGGGCACGCTGTAGCCCATGCAGGAGTAGTCCACCGGGCCCAGGAACCTGCCCGGACGGTCGAGCCGGAGTGATTCCATCGCGAGGAAGAGTCCGTTGCCGCTGTCGAGCGTGTAGATCGTCTCGGGGCCAAAGACCTGCTGAAGACTCTCCAACAGGAGCGGGGGCGAGACCCGGTCGGCCGAGCGATGCCGGGTGTGGTCGCGCGCGACTTCGGCGTGGCCCGCCGCGATCTGGCGCATCAGGGCATCCCGGGCGCCGTCGCCCGCCGGCTGCAGACGACTCGACAGGAGGCCGAGCAGCTGCCTCACGAACCCGCCGGCCTCGCAGACCACCTTGATCTCCGCGGGGAAATTCCGGCCCGGCACCTCGGGGTTGATGTCTACGTGGCAGAGCGGCCCGGGCAGCGTGAGTCCATAGCCGCCGGTTCCCACTTCGCTGAACCGGCAGCCAATGGCGAGCACCCGGTCGCAGCCGGCCGCGATATCGCGGGCAAAGGGCGGCGCCGCGTTGCCGAAGCCGTTCCAGAGAAACAGTGGATGCGACTCGGGGAACACGCCCTTGCCCTGGATGGTGGTCGCAACCGGTGCGCCCAGCAGCTCGGCCAGCCGCACCAGGTCGGCTCCGGCTGGGGCGGCTCCGAGGCCGACGTAGAGCAGCGGGCGGCTCTTCGTGGCGGCCAGGAAGTCGGCCACCTGGGCGATGTTGTCGGCCACCGGCGCGGGAATGGACTCCGGCGCACCGGCCGGCTCGACGTCGTGCCGCGTGAGATAGAGGTTGACCGGCACCTCCACCATCACCGGCCCGGGCGTGCCGCTCCGGGCAATGGCGCAGGCTTTCCGGATGACGGGATACAGCTCGGCCCCGGTCATCGGCCGGAAGGTGGCCTTGGTGACGGGAGCCGCCATCGCGAGCTGATCGATGTCGTGCAGCTGGTACGCCATCCGTACGTCCTGCCGGATCCCGCAGCCGAGCACCAGCATCGGCACGTTATCCATCCAGGCTTCGGCGATGCCCGACAGGGCGTGGGTGAACCCGGCGCCGGGCACCAGGTTCACGCAGGCCATCCGTCCCGACGCGCGCCAATACCCGTCGGCCATGAAACCGGCGCTCTGCTCATCGGTCACCAGCACCGGCCTCACCCCCGACCCGGCCAGCACATCGTAGAGCTCGATGTTGTGGGTGCCGGGGATACCAAAGGCGACCTCGATCCCTTCGTCTTCGAGGGCCTTCACTACCAGAGCGGCTCCGGTGTGGCTCATCATTACTCCGTGGTCGAAGAAGGTCGAAGACGGTCGAAGGCAGTCGAAGGCGGTAGATGCACAGACTCGAGACTCACCATCTTCGACCATCTTCGACCATCTTCGACCGTCTTCGACCTGCTCAGATGTCAGCAAGTACGCCTTCCGCCGTCCTGTCCGCCAGCGCCATCACCGTCAGATAGGGATTGATCTCCAGCGAATCCGGGAACAGACTCGCATCCGCCACGCGAAGCCACGGCATCCCGTGCACCCGGCCCCAGGCATCGGTCACCGAGTCGCTCGCGGTCCGTCCCATGCCGCATCCGCCCATCAGGTGCGCCGCCGAGATGGAGATCCGGCCGAGCAGGAAATGGCGGCGGTCGATCAGCTGGTCGAGCCGGCCGGCGTCCTCTGCCTCGATCAATGGCGGATCAGCCGAGGGGGCGTGGACCCGAACGGCGCCCGCCGCGAAGAAGATCCGGGCCGAGGCGCGGGTGGCCCGCACCATGGACTCGGTCACGTAAGGCGTGAAACGGTAATGCACCACCGGCTGCCCGGCCCGGTTCACCGCGATTCGGTTTTCCGGGACGGCCTTGTCGCATGCCAGGACCAGAATCATCTGGAGCCGGGGGAACGCGCGCATCAGGGCGCTGTGTGACGCGCCGAACCCGGTGAGGTTCTTCGCCGTGATGAAGGGGAAGTACATGCAGGTCTCGAGCACGAACCCTTCGGCTTCGGCCCGGTCGAGGAAATAGCTCTTGGGATGGCCTACGTCGTTGCTGATCGGGTGGGGATGCTCAGCCACCAGAATGTGGGCCGGGTGGCAGGTGAAGCCGGCGCCGACCCGCGGGGGCAGGCCGCCGAGTTTCGACCGCAGCAGGAGCGCGGGTGTGCCGATGGACCCGGCGGCCAGGACCACCATGCCGGCCTCGACCGTGTAATCGCCCGGCGTCCATTCGGGGTCCGTGCCCTTGGCACCCGGCCGCCGGGGCGAGACCCGGACCTGAAGCGTCCGGTCGCCAAGGGCCAGCACCTCGGCCCGGGTGACGACTTCCACCCCGCCCCGTTCAGCGTTAGGCAGCTGGACCCGGTTGGTGCCCTGCTTGGCGGCGTTGGGGCAGCCGAGGTTGCAGAGACTCGACCCGCGGCACCCGCGCAGGTTGAGCGGAAACTGCTCGGCGTGATATCCCGCCCGGGCACATCCCTCCACGAAGAGCCGGTTGTTGTCGTTGATCCGTTCCGGCGGCAGCAGCTCCACGTTGTTCTCGACCATGAAGCGGCGGCTCCGCCGCTCGAGGTCGGCGTGCTCCAGCCCGGGCACGTTCCAGCCGCGGATGACCCGCTCGGGCGCGATCAGGGAGGTACCGGTGTAAACGATGGTGGACCCGCCATAGCCCTGGCCGAAGGCGAGGGTCATGGTCCCGTCGGCGGTGAGGAACCCGCCGCCGTCGACGTAGAGCTCGGGAGCCATCTCCAGCTCCCGGCCGGTGAAATCCTGGTCCCGGAACCGGGGACCGCGCTCGAGGACCAGGATGCGTTTCCCCCGGGCCACCAGGGGCGCGAACGCCTGGGCCACAGTGCCGCCTCCGGCGCCCGATCCTACGATCACCACGTCATACCGGGGATTCATCGCACCGCTTCCCACCCGGCGATCGAGGCCCGGTAGCCCAGCTGCCGCTGGATTTCCGGTTGGGCGTACCAGCCCATCTGCACCAGGGTGCGCAGGCCCCAGATCCCCCGCCGGAGGAGCAGCACCCGGGAGGACGAAAGCCGTTCCAGCAGGGCGGTGCGGCGGGCGAAGTCAAGCCGGCTGAGCCGCCGGCCGTGCCGCGCCAGGGCGATGGCATCGAGGATCCGGACCAGCAAGACGATCTGGCGGCGGACCCGGGGCGGCCGTCCGGCCATGGCCCCCTCCACGATTTCCTCCAGCCGGCGCCAAGTGTCCGGATCCGCGGCGGCCGTCTCGGGGATGAAGACTTCGGCCGCCGCCCGGAAGGCGGTGCGCACTTTCGTCAGTTGGCTGGTGGACACGCTGGAGTGTATCGGGGGGCGGAAAGGGCGGAAAGGGCGGAAAGGGCGGAAACCCGGCAAAGCTGCGAACCGGGGTAAATTTCAGTCCGTCGCCCTCGCCATTCCGGGCTGGAGGAAGAATGGCCGTCTCGATACCCGCGGAAGCTCCCGCCTCCGTTTCCGATCCCCGGCAGACCGTGGGCTCCACCTTGCCGGCGGTGGTGCTGGTGACGCGCGCGGTGGTCGTGGCGGCTTCGCTGATCGTTATCGGGCTCATCTGGGATATTGCCTGGCACCGGAGCGTGGGACGCGACACGTTCTGGTCTCCGCCGCACATGGTGGAGTATGCCGCAGCGGTGATCGTGGGGCTCTCGTGCGGCTGGCTGATCCTGCGAACCACCTTTGCCGGCAGCGCCGCCGATCGCGCCGCCATGGTGCGCTTCTGGGGCTTCTACGGTCCGCTCGGCGCCTGGGTCTCGGTCTGGGGCGCGCTCTCGATGCTGACCAGCGCGCCCTTCGATGACTGGTGGCATAACGCCTACGGGCTCGACGTGAAGATCGTGAGCCCGCCGCACATGCTGCTGCTGACCGGCATGCTCGCCATCGTGACCGGGGCCATGCTGATGGCGCTGGCGCGGCAGAACCGCTCGGCGGTCGCCCGCAACGGCAGCGGGCGCTGGAGCTATGCCTATGCGGCCGGGCTGCTGGTGCTGCTGATGGCAACCGCTACGTTCGAATACACCGCGTTCCCGAATCTCTGGCATGGCAAGATGTTCTATCGAGTCTCGGCGGCGGTGTTCCCCTTCGCGCTGGCCTTCGCCGCGCGCACCGGCCGGCTCAGCTGGCCCGCCACCGCGACCGCGGGCTGCTTCATGCTCGCGAGCCTGGTCCTGAGCTGGACCCTTCAGATGGTCCCGGCCACTCCGCGACTGGCTCCGATCCAGAACCCGATAACCCACCTTGTTCCTGCCCCCTTTCCCATTCTGCTGATCGTGCCGGCCTTGGGATTCGATCTGCTCTATCGGCGCTGGGGAGAGCGGGGAGACTGGAAGCTCTCGCTCATGCTGGGAGTTGTCTTTGTCCTCCTGTTCGCCGGGGCGAGCTGGCCGGCAGCCGAGTTCCTTCTCTCACCGCCGGCGCGGAACCCGGTGTTCCTGGCCGATCAGTGGGACTACACCGCCCGGCTGGGACCGTGGCGGTATGAGTTCTGGGATTCGGTCTGGGGCCGGCGCAACCGGGCCGAGCCTCAAGCGCCGGGCGTCGGGGTCCTGGTCGCCGTGCTGCTGGCGTTCGGGTCGGCCCGACTGGGCCTCTGGTGGGGGCGCTGGATGCGGCAGGTGAAGCGATGAACCTTCGCCGGCTCGGGCGTCGCTGGCTCGCGGTGGGGCTCGCCGCCGTCACCGCGATCGTCACGGCCGGTCACGTGGGGTCGCCCGATACCTGGTTTGTGGGCCAGGCCGGCCCGTACCCGGTGAAGGTGCTGGTCCGCTCGCCCGGAGTGATCCCCGGCCTGGCCGACGTTACGGTCTGGACTTCGGTCGAAGTGGAGAAGGTCTGGGCCACCCCCGCGTATTACAACGCGGGCGATCGGGGGCTGCCGCCGCCCGATACGGCCCGGGTGGTGGCGGGCCAGCCCGGCGGGTGGACGGTGCAGCTCTGGATCATGATATCGGGCTCCTACAGTGTGAGGATTTCCGCGCGGGGGCCGGCCGGAACCGGAACCGCCCTGGTCCCGGTGTCGGCCATGGCCACCGAGGTGCGGGACATGAACCCGCGGTTAGGCGCGATCCTGGCCGTGCTGGGACTGATTCTCGTGGGCGGCCTGGTGACGATCGTCGGAGCGGCCACGCGCGAGAGCGTGCTCGCCCCGGGAGAGCTGCCCGACCCGCGCCGGCGGCGCCGCTCGGTGGTGGCCATGGTGACCACGGCCGTGCTGGTTGCCCTCGCGGTGTACGGCGGCAAGATCTGGTGGGACGCCGAAGACCGGGCCTACCGGCGGGGCATCGGTGAGCAGTGGAAGACCGAGACCCGGCTGCTGGGCGACAGTACCGCGCCCACGCTGCGGCTTACGATCGCCGATTCCGTCTGGCTCGACCGCCGGGTCACGCCACTGGTGCCGGATCACGGCAAGCTGATGCATCTGTTCCTGGCCAGTGCCGACGGAGGCAACGGGTTTGCGCACCTCCATCCGGTCTCACTCGACTCCTCCAATTTCGAGACCTCCCTCCCGGCGCTTCCCGCCGGCCGCTACCGGGTCTTCGGAGACATCACCCACGAGAGCGGCTTCGCCCGAACGCTGACCAGCCGGATCGAACTTCCGCGTGCGACCACCGCAAGCGGCCGGCTGGATTCCGATGACGGCTGGCTGGTGGGCGAACCGGCCGACACGATCGCGACGCTCCCTGACAGCGCCACGATTACCTGGACCGGCCGGCCCACGCGGCTCCAGCCGGACCAGGACGCGGGGCTCCGTTTCGCGGTGCACCAGCGGGACGGCACCCCGGCCCTGGTGGAGCCGTATCTCGGGATGTCCGGGCACGCCGTCGTGATGCGGGAAGACGGCGGGGTGTTCATCCACCTCCACCCGATGGGCACCATTTCAGCGGCCGCCCAGATCCTGCTGCAGGAGCGGACCGGCGCGGACAGCGCGGTGGGATCGTTAGGCAGGCGGTTGACCGAGACGGGCGCCTTCACCCGTCACGCCGGGCATGACGCCACTCTCCCGGGGCGTTTCGAGTTTCCCTATGCCTTTCCCGATACCGGATCGTATCGGGTCTGGGTCCAGGTCCGGCGCGGGGGCCGGATCCAGACGGCGGCATTCCGCGCTGAGGTGAACTGACAACGCGGTTCGACGCAGTTCCGATGGATAACTGCAAGGACACCATATGACACTGGCATTCTCCATTGCCCGGATCGCCCTGCTGGCGGTCCTTCCACTCAGTGTTGCGGCCCAGGGAAGGGGCCCGATGTCGCAGGAGGTCCGGGCCCGCCGCGTGGCCCTGGAAAAGGAGCTCGATTCGCTGGCGGTGATCGACCGCAAGGTCATGATGCCCATGCGCGATGGAATCCGGCTGGCGACCGACATCTATCGCCCGAAAGACACCACCCGGCAGTACCCGATCATCTTCGTCAAGACGCCGTACAACTTCAATTTCTGGGACGTGCGCAACGGGGTGCCGTCCGACATGAGCGGGGCCCTCACTGCCGTGAAAAAGGGCTACGCCTACGTGGTCCAGAACGAGCGGGGCCACTTCTTCTCCGAAGGGAACTACGACATTCTCGGACCGCCGCGGACCGACGGGTATGACGCGATCGAGTGGCTGGCGAAGCAGCGCTGGTCCAACGGGAAAGTCGGGCTGATCGGCTGTTCGTCGACCGCCGAATGGCAGATGGCGGTGGCCGCGCTGGCGCCGCCGGGACTGGGCGCCATCATCCCGCAGGGATACGGCGCCGGGGTGGGTCGGGTCGCGCCCTACTTCGAGCAAGGCAACTGGTACCGGGGTGGCGCCACCCAGATGCTCTTCATTGCCTGGCTCAGCGGGGAGCAGAACCAGGTCCGGCCGATGTTTCCTCCGAATACCACCCAGGAAGAGCTGGTCGATGCCTCGCGGCGCTTCGACCTGGCGGAGCAGTCTCCCTCGATCGACTGGTCGCAGGCGCTCCGCCACCTGCCGGTGATGGACATCATCGAGGCGGCCGGCGGCCCCCGGGGCATTTTCGCCGATTCCATGCCGGTGCCCACCGGCGGCCGGATGGCTCAGCGGGCGCCGAACGACTCGGCCTGGTATCGCGGCGGGCTGTTCCATGACGACATGACCATCAATGTGCCGGGACTGTGGGTCATGTCGTGGTACGACGTCTCGGTCGGACCCAACCTGGCGACCTTCAATCACGTCCGGAAGACCGCCCGGCCGGAGATCGGGAACCAGCAGTACGCGGTCATCGCGCCAACGCTTCACTGTGCGTTCACCCGCGCCACCGACAGCCTCGTGGTGGGCGAGCGGTACATGGGCGACGCCCGCTACGACTTCCCCGCGCTGCACTACGCCTGGTTCGACCGGTTCCTCAAGGGCGAGAACAACGGGCTGCTCGATACGCTCCCGAAGGTCCGGTACTACACCATGGGGCGCAACCAGTGGCAGACCGCCGGGACCTGGCCGCCCGAAGGCGCCCAGCCGATGACGTTTTATCTGTCGAGCAACGGGAAGGCCAATACCCTCAATGGCGACGGGCAACTGCTGCCCCGGGCGCCGAGGGCCGACCGCCCCGATTCGTTTTCCTATGATCCGAAGAACCCGGTGCCGTCCTACGGCGGCAACGTCTGCTGCACCGGCAATGCGGTCCAGGGCGGATCGTTTGACCAGCGCAAGATGGAAGAGCGGCCCGACATCCTGGTATACACCACCGAGCCCCTGAAGGAAGGGATGGAAGTCAGCGGCCCGGTGGACGTGACGCTGTACGTCTCGTCCGACGTGAAAGACACCGACTTCTCGGTGAAGCTGATCGATGTGTATCCCGACGGCCGGGCCTACAACCTGGACGAAACCATCCAGCGGGTTCGCTGGCGCGAGGGATACGACAAGCCGCCGGTAATGATGGAAAAAGGGAAAGTCTACAAGATCGCCTTCCAGCCGATGACCACCAGCAATTACTTCGAGGCCGGCCACCGGATCCGGATCGAGGTGTCGTCCAGCAACTTCCCCCGGTTCGACCGCAACCTGAACACCGGGGGGAACAACTATGATGAAACCGAGGGCATGGTGGCGCATAACATGGTCCACCATTCCAGCCGGTACCCCTCGGCGCTTACCGTGAGCGTCGTGCGGCGACCCATGCCATAACTAGGCGGAAGGTCGGAAAAGGCGGAAAAGGCGGAAAGGGCGGAAAGGGCGGAAAACGGCGGGAGGCTACCTTCAGATCGGGCAGCTCCATTGGCCATTTTCGGAAGGGGGAGCCGAGGGATGCGGACCATCACGCTGTTGCTGGCGCTGGGCGTCGTGGCCGGCGAGGTCCGGGCCCAGGCCCGGGCCTCGTCTCCGCCGGCGCTGATCCGGCGCGCGGTAGAGGCGATCGGCGGGGAAGCGGCGCTGCGGGGCCTGCGAAACAAGGCGATCGAGTTTCACAGCGCGTCGTTCGGACTGGGTCAGGAGGAGACCCCGGGGTCCCCCCCGCGCGCGACGCTGTCCTATGGCGGCTCGACCACCGACTACGCCGGCGGGCGGATGCTGGTGCAGCAGGAAGTGCGGGTGGTCACCGGCCAGATCAACCGCCAGCGGCAGATCATCCGCGCCGGGATGGGCCTGACCGACAACAACGGCAACCTCTCCCTGGCCCAGCCGGCAGCGGTCGCGGCCGCTCTGCGCGGCATGTCTCTTCAACCCGAGCGCCTGCTCCTGGCCGCGCTGGAAAACCCCGGCGGGCTGTCGCCGCTCAGGCCCGGCTCTTTCCGGGGCGAGACGCTCGACGGGGTGCGCTTGGCGCTGCCGCAAGACACCCTGAACCTCTGGTTCGACCGGCCAACCGGACGCCTCACGGTCAGCGAGGTCCTGACGGACGACGGCGTGCTGGGCGATCGCCGCACGCTCACCTGGTACACCCGCTGGCAGGACGCCGGCGGGCTGATGCTGCCCCGCCAGTTCGATACCGAGGTGAACGGCCGGTTGCTCTCGAATAACGTAGTGACCTCGATCACCCTGAATCAGCCGCTCGATGAGTCGGCCTTCGTCATCCCCGACTCCCTGGTAGCCCGCGCTCCCACGGCCGGTCCGGCCGGTCCGCCGCCGGTGACGGTCAACCTGGTCGAGCTGGCACCGGGCGTCTGGCGGGCCGAAGGCGGGAGCCACCACTCGCTGGTGGTGGACCAGGGCCGGACGCTCCTGGTAGTTGAAGCCCCGCAGAGTGCGGCGCGTTCGAAGGCCGTGCTCGATA
>DASTEX010000495.1:0-2960 GCA_035709185.1 Gemmatimonadales bacterium | reverse complement strand
GTGTAGGTCACCACGTCGGGCCGGGCCTCGAGGTCTTTCATGTTCCACTGGAAGGTCTGGACGTCTTCCCAGCGCTGCATCTGCTCGAAGCTCATCCAGTTCGGCACCGGCGTGGTCGGATCGTAGACATAGCGGTCGGGTGGCTGGCTCCCGGCCGGCGGTTCGCGTCTGAGCTCCCCGGACGGGAAAGACCGGTTGGCCCGGCCGTCACTGTGGAAGTACCACTGCTGCTGGACCGCCTCCAGGGGCGGCCACGCCGCCGCCGAGCGCCACTGGTTGTCACCCAGGACGAAGTACTCTACCCGGGTCTTCTCCACGCCGTTGTCCATCCCCTTGAGGAAGTGGTCGTACCACCGCTGCTTCAGCAGCCAGACATCGTCCCGTACGGCGTCGAGGCCGTAACGGTAGCCGTTGAGCGAGCGGTCCAGGTTGTAGCCGTGCTTCCACGGGCCTAGCAGGAGACGCTGGGGAGCGGTGCCGATCCGCTGCATCAGCGACCAGTTGCTGAGCGTGCCGGGGAGATCGTCGTCGAACCAGCCGCTGATCTGGAAGGTGGCCAGGTCGGGCCGGATCGGCGCATGATGCCAATCCTGCACCTTCCAGGCGGGACCGTTGATGGTGTTTCGCACCAGACGGTCCCAGTCGGGAAGGTTGCTGCCGGTGCCGAAGTCATCCAGCGTGACCAGGGGACGATGGGCCAGGACCTCGGTCCAGCTCCGGCCCGGGAGCAGTTGCTTCTCGTGCATCATGAAGGCGTAGTACGCCATTCCGACCAGCAGGCCGCCGCCCACGTAAGGCTGGTCGGCGAACGCGGTGCCCATGGACGACTCGGGCACCAGACACTTGAGCGCCGGGTTGCCCGACATGGCCGCGGTCCACTGGGTGTAGCCGACGTAGGAGCCGCCCTGCATGCAGATGCTGCCGTTGGACCAGGGCTGTTGCGTGATCCACTCCAGCGCCGCCTTGCCGTCGGCCGGCTCGTTGATCATGAGCTCGAGTTCGCCTTCCGAGCGCGCGGCCGGATCGGTGTAGCTGGTACCCCGCGCGGCCTGAAGCACGACGGCATAGCCCCGGACGGCGTATTGCCAGTACCCCCCGATCAAGCCGGTAATCCCGTAGGGCGTCCGGACGAAAATGGTGGGGAAGGGACCCTTCGCCTCGTCGCTCGGCAGGTACACCAGCGTGGCCAGCCGCACCCCGTCGGGCATCGGGACCATCTGCTTGCCGATCGCCCGATAGCCGTAGCGCGCGGGTGAGATGCCGGGCCCGTTCCAGGCGGCGACCGTGGTGAACCCTTCGTATCCCCGGCGAACCAGGACGATGTCGGCGGCGGGGTCGAGCGCGGCGATGAGGGTGTTGCCGCGGCCGATGACCAGGTCCATCGGGCGGGAGGCATCGCGGCGGTTCCATCGGGTTGCCTGGCGGGTGACGCCGCCGACCGGCGCCTCGAGTTCCCGGACCCGCTCGTAGATGCTGGCGCGGTCGGGCCAGCCCACCAGATCGAGTGTGCTCCAGTCGATACGCTTCAACTCCGCCAGGCGGCCAGGCAGCTCGCGGAGTGCGCCCCAGAGGAGGAAGGCGGTATCGGCCGGAAGCCCGGCACCTGGAGCGCGGTGCACCCGGGACCAGCTATTGGCTGCCGGGTCTTTCTTGCGGATGGAGTAACGTCGTGCGGTCGCGGGGCCCTCGATCGTCAGCTCTGCCGTCCGAACCCCGAACCGATAGACGTCGTACCGCTCGGGCGTGCCCTGCGCCACCGTGGTCGACGATCCGAAGGCAAGCGCGAGCAGCAGGCCGGGCAGCAGGTCCATTCATGGCTCCAGTACGAGTTCGCCGACTGGCGGGATCTTATCCTCCGGTCCCCCGGCGAAGCCAGTCACCGGGAGAGTTCACCCCCGTTGATCCCGGCTTTACCACCTCCGGCCTTCACTGACACCTCTTACGGAATCATCCTGTGCGCGGCCTGCCCGTACCGGGCAGGACCGGATACTGATGTGCCCGAAAGGAACTTTGCATGCAGCACCGTTTTCTGCTGGCCGCCGTGGTTGCCGTCGCCGGCTGTCGCGACTCCGGGGACGCCGAGCGGCTGGTAGCGCCGGCGGTCTCGGTCACCCATCGCCACCCGTCCGTCGGCCGGCCTGCCGGACCCCTGCCGGAGAATGAACTGACGCGGGTTCGGATCGCCACGGCCCGCTATCACGACATACAGGCCGCCTTCACTGCCGGCTACATCGATATCAACGTGGTCCTCCCCAACATGGGACGGCACCTCCTGCGACCCGAAGTGGCTCCGGTGGAAGGAGAGGTCCCGGTGGACGGCGGGTTCGACCTCGAACGGCCGGAGTTGCTGGTCTATTCACCGGCTGCGAACGGAAACCTGAAACTGGTGGCGGTGGAGTATGCCGTGCCCCGCCGGCTGTTCGCCGTGCCCCCCGAGGGATTCACCGGCGCCGCCGACGTCTGGTTCGACGATACCGGCTTCAAGCTCTGGACCCTGCACGCCTGGGTCTGGCGGGATAATCCGGACGGCGTCTTCAATGCGACGAACAGCCAGGTGCCCTGACGGACTGAGGCCTTAGCAATAGGACTAAGGACTTAGTCCTTAGTCCTGTTTCCTGAGTCGTATCTCCATGATCGGAACCCAGGTGGTGCCGTCGCGCGAGAATTCTCCCACTTCGTGCCACATGCCGCCGGCGAACCGGGCGGTATTGCGGATCCGGCCGCCGGGCACTTCCCGCGACCAGCTGACGCCGTCCGCCAGCAGCGTGACGGCAAAGTCTCCCGATTGTCCGCTGGCGATGTAGGAGCGCAATCCGGTCCATCGCTGCCCGGCTGGCGGAGCCGTCCGGCATCTGGGCGAGCGCCGGGAACCAGCCCAGCAGTGAACCCACGACGAGGACGGACAGGATGCGGCGCATGAGTTTCTCCGTGGTGAGTGGTGATCGATTCCTCAGCCCTCG
>DASTEX010000494.1:0-2648 GCA_035709185.1 Gemmatimonadales bacterium | reverse complement strand
AAGGGGGAGGGGGACGACTACCTCAACGCCCCGCTCGACCGGGCCGCCTACGAGGCGTTCCTCGACGCCCTCGTCGCCGCGGATCAGCACCAGGGCCACGACTTCGACCAGGTGCCCTACTTCGAGGGCTGCCTTCCGGTCGAGGAGATGGCCCGGCGGGGCAGGGAGACCCTGCGCTTCGGTCCCATGAAGCCGGTGGGGTTGCCCGACCCGCGCACCGGCCGGGAGCCGTGGGCGGTGGTCCAGCTGCGGCGGGAAGACAAGGCCGGCCAGATGTGGAACCTGGTGGGCTTCCAGACCCGGCTCCGGATTCCGGAGCAGCAGCGGGTCTTCCGCCTGATTCCCGGCCTGGAGCAGGCGGAGTTCCTGCGTTACGGCAGTATCCACCGGAACAGTTATGTCAACAGTCCCGCCTCGCTCGGGCCCGGCCTGGCCACGAAGGACGGGAAGGGCGTGTTCTTCGCCGGGCAGCTCACCGGGGTGGAGGGCTATACCGAGTCGTTAGGCACCGGCATCCTGGCGGGCATCAATCTGGCCCGGTTTACGGCCGGGCTCCCGCCGGTCGTGCCGCCTCCCACCACCATGCTGGGTGGGCTGCTGCGGTACCTGCGGGAAGCCGACCCGGCCCACTTCCAGCCGATGAACGCCAATTTCGGGCTGCTGGACCCGCTGCCGGGGAAGGTGCGCAAGGAGCAGAAGAAGACGCTGCTGGCAGAGCGGGCTCTCACCGATCTCCGCGCCTGGGCGGCGACTCTGTGAGGGCGGGCAGGCGGGCAGGCGGACCGGAACGGAAAGATTCCCGCCCGTCGGACCGTCGGACCGTCCGACCGTCGAGTCAGGGAGTTTCTCGAACATCTCGAGAAAGAGCGGCAGCAGTCTCCCCATACCATTGCCGCCTACCGGCGCGATCTCGAGAGCTTCACCGGGTTCTGCGACCGTTATTACGGATCGGGCTGGACCTGGGGCACCATCGACCGGCTGGGCCTGCGCGGGTATCTCGCCGAGTTCGAGCGGCGGGGCCTGTCGCGCCGGACGGCGGCCCGGGCGCTGTCGGCCGTCCGGAGCTTCTACCGCTATCTCCAGGTGCATCACGACCTGGCGAAGAACCCGCTCCGCGCGGTGCGCTCGCCCAGGCTGGACAAGAAACTCCCCCGCTACCTGCGGCAGGACGAGACCGCGCGCGTGTTCGAGGCCGCGGAAGCGGCCGCGAACGGCGGTGATTTCGAGGCGCTCCGCGACCTCGCGATCCTGGAGCTCTTCTACTCGTCGGGGATCCGGCTGTCCGAGCTGCAGGGACTGGACCTCGGCTCCCTCGACCTGCTGAGCGATCAGGTGAAGGTCCTCGGCAAGGGGCGGAAGGAACGCATCGTTCCGGTTGGCTCGCGCGCCGTGCGGGCGCTGCGACGCTACCTCGAGTCCCGCCAGGAGATTGCCCGCAAGCCTGCCGCCGAACGGCAGGCGGTGTTCCTGAGTCGACGGGGCCGCCGCCTGGCCGTGGTCACCATCCAGCGGCGGATCCACCGGCTTTACCGGCTGGGTGGCGCCGAAGGGTTCCGGGTGCACTCGCTCCGTCACACTTTCGCCACCCACCTGATGGATGCCGGCGCCGATCTGCGGAGCGTGCAGGAGATGTTGGGCCACGCTTCGCTCACCACCACGCAGGTTTACACCCACACCAGCGTGCAGCGGCTCAAGGACGTGTACCGGAAGGCCCATCCCCGAGGTCAGTGACTGGTGGCCGTTAGCCGTTACAACCAGCATGGTAATCGGGGTCAGGCTCCAATTTTCGCGGTAATTGGAGTCTGACGGCTTACGGCTAACTTCCTCTGTTCCATCCACCGAGGCAGCGGCCCATGAGGTTCCGGGGAACCACGATTCTGGCGGTGCGGAAGAACGGCCGGGTGGCGCTGGGAGGTGACGGCCAGGTCACCTTCGGCGATACCGTCGTGAAGGGCGGGGCGGTGAAGGTGCGCACCCTCAAGGGCGGCCGGGTCCTGGCCGGCTTTGCCGGTTCGGTGGCCGACGCGATCACACTATACGAAAAATTCGAGGAGAAACTCGACCGCTATCCCGGCAATCTGCCGCGGGCCGCGGTGGAGCTGGCCAAGGACTGGCGGAGCGACCGGGTACTCCGGCGCCTCGAGGCCCTTCTGGTGGTGGCCGACGTGGATCACGCCTATCTCCTGAGTGGGAGCGGCGAGCTGATCGAGCCGGATGACGGAATCGTCGCGGCCGGCTCCGGCGGCGGCTTTGCCACCGCCGCGGCTCGCGCGTTGGTTCCCGATCCCTCGCTCTCGGCCCGCGATGTGGTGCAGCGGGCGATGGAGATTGCCGCCGACCTCTGCATATACACCAACCGCTCTGTCACCATTCTGGAGCTCCCCAATACCGTTAGCAGTTAGCCGTTAGCCGTTACACGTTAGTGGCTTCCGGCCGCATCGCCTGACCCCGAGTTACGGCTAACGGCTGACGGCTAACTGCTAACGGCTAACGGTTATAGTTTCGGGTCATGGCCGACCCCCTCACCGTCCCCCCCGCCGAGCCGCCTCCGCCGTGGCTGGAGGAGCTTCCTCCCCGTCAGATCGTGGCGGAGCTCGATCGTTACATCGTGGGACAGGACGCGGCCAAGAAGGCCATCGCCATCGCCG
>DASTEX010000493.1:0-7937 GCA_035709185.1 Gemmatimonadales bacterium | reverse complement strand
CGCGCGAAGTGGGCGGGGTGCAGATCCAGAACCGCGCCACTATCGGCGGCAACGTCGCCAACGCCTCGCCCGCCGGTGATTCACTGCCGGTGCTGGCAGTGGCTCAGGCGGAGGTGGTGCTGCAGAGCGCCGCGGGTGAACGCCGGGTGCCGTTTGGCGAGTTCTACACCGGGTACCGGCAGACCGTCCGCCGTCCCGACGAGCTGATCACCCACTTCGAGATTCCGCCGGTGGGGGCCGGCCAGTGGTTCCGCAAAGTGGGAACCCGCGCCGCGCAGGCCATCTCCAAGGTGGTCATGGCGGCCGTGCGCGGACCCGAGCCGCGGATTGCACTCGGCAGTGTGGGGCCGACCGTGCTGCGGCTCCCTCAGACCGAGGCGGCGCTCAGCCGGGGCGAAGGCATTGATGCCGCGGTCCGGGTGATGGAGGCGGAGATCCGTCCCATCGACGACCTGCGTTCGACGGCGGAATACCGGCGTCGGGTGGCCGGCAACCTGCTGCGCCGCTTCTGGGCCGAGACGGCCGGGTCGGAGACCGCTCGCTGAACCCCGCGGAACCGCCGCAGCCCTTCACCCTCCGCGGCCAACGGGTCGCCACTCCGGAAGGGATTCGGGCCGCGGCGGTCCGGGTTCGCGAGGGTCGCATAGCCGGGGTCGGCGGCTACCACGACGTTCCTCCCGGCGAGTTCGTGATGGAGGCCGGGACTTCGGTGGTCTTTCCCGGCCTGGTCGATACCCACGTCCACGTCAACGAGCCGGGCCGTACCGGGTGGGAAGGCTTTGCCAGCGCCACCCGCGCGGCCGCCGCGGGTGGCGTCACCTGCCTGCTCGACATGCCACTCAACAGCCTGCCGCCCACCCTCAACCCCGCCGCGCTCGCGCTCAAGCGCCGGGCCGCCGAAGGTCAGTGCGCCGTCGACGTGGGGTTTCTGGGCGGCGTGATTCCCGGCAACACTGCCGATCTCCCCGCCCTCCAGGCCGAAGGAGTCTTCGGCTTCAAGTGCTTCCTCTGCCCGTCGGGAGTCGACGAGTTTCCCCCGGTGGGGATCAGCGAGCTGGAAGAAGCTCTCCCGGTGCTGGCGGTATCGGACGCGCTGCTGATGGCGCACGCGGAACTGCCGGAGGAGCTGCTGACACCGTCGGGGGATCCTCGCGACTATGAAACCTGGCTCGAGAGCCGTCCGGCCCGGGCGGAAGTTGAAGCGGTGAAGCAGTTGATTTCCCTGGCGCGGCGCACCGGGGCCCGGATTCACGTGGTACACGTCTCCGCCCCGGAGAGCGCGAGGCTGATTCGCGAGGCCCGCGAGAGCGGTGTCCGGATCAGCGGGGAAACCTGCCCCCACTATCTCCGGTTCACCGCGGAGGGGATCCCCGCGGGCGCCACCGAGCTCAAGTGCGCGCCGCCCATACGCGACCGGGCGGCCCGGGAAGGGCTCTGGCGCGCGCTCCAGGATGGATCGCTCGGGATGGTGGTGAGCGATCACTCCCCCGCCCCACCGGATCTCAAGCGCCGGGAGGAGGGGAATTTCCTGCTGGCGTGGGGAGGCATCGCTTCGCTCCAGCTGCGGCTGCCGATCATGTGGACCCTGGCGCGCAACCGCGGCATCGAGCTGGATGCGTTGGTACCATGGCTCTGTGCCGCACCGGCGGCTCTCGCGGGACTGTCGCACCGCAAGGGCGAGCTGGTGCCGGGCCGCGACGCGGACCTGGTGGTCTGGAACCCGGAGGAGGCCTTCACCGTCACCGAGGAGCTGCTGCGGCATCGCTGGGCCCTGACGCCGTGGCTGGGGCATCGCCTCGCCGGGGTGGTGGAGGCGACATACCTTCGGGGAGTGCCGATCTACCGGCGGGGTGCGCCCGATCCTCCCGCCTCCGGAATGCTCCTCTCGCGTCGAGACTCATGAGCGTCTTCACCGACCTGGTCGATGTGGCATCCGAGCGGCTGGGAGGCACCGTGCTGCTCGCCAACGACGAATTCTTTGCCCCGGCGGAGAACCTGCTCAAGCCGGCGAAGCCGGTCTGGAAGGAAGGCGACTACACCGACCGCGGGAAGTGGATGGACGGCTGGGAATCCCGGCGCCGGCGTACTCCCGGCCACGACTGGTGCCTCATCCGGCTCGGCTGTCGCGCCGTGGTTCGCGGGGTCGTGGTGGACACCGCGTTCTTTCGCGGCAACCATCCGGAAGCGTGCTCGATCGACGCCTGCGCGGTGGATCATGACACCGATCCGGCCCGGCTGGCGCAGGCCGGCCCGGAGGTCTGGCAGGAGATTCTTCCCCCCGCCCCCCTCGAAGGCGACCAGCAGAATTCCTTTCCCATCACAGCGGCGCTCAGCTTCACCCACCTGCGGCTCAACATCCATCCCGACGGCGGCGTGGCGCGGCTCCGGGTCTATGGGGAGCCGGCGCGCGACCCGCGACTGGTACCGGGCGTTCCGGCCGACCTGGCCGCGCTCACCAATGGGGGACTGGTGATCGCCTGCAGCGACATGTCCTTCGGGAATCGCCACCACCTGAATCTGCCCGGTCATTCCACCCACATGGGCGACGGCTGGGAAACCCGCCGGCGGCGGGGGCCGGGCAACGACTGGAGTATTCTCCGGCTGGCGGCCCGGGGTGCGATCGACACCATCGAGATCGACACCGATCACTTCAAGGGCAATGCGCCCGAAAGCGCCATCGTCGATGTTTGCGACATTCGCGATGCGTCACCGGAGCGGCTGACCGGAGGAGCGGTGGAGTGGGTGACCATCCTGCCCCGCACGCCGCTGGAACCGGACAGCCGGCATCTGTACTCCGCCACCCGGATCGTTCCGGCTACCCACGCCCGGCTGAGCATATTCCCCGATGGTGGGATTGCCCGGCTGCGATTGCTGGGGAAGGTTGTGGGATGACCCTGACGCTGGCTCAGCTCAATACCCTCAGCCCGGATGACGCCCTCGCGCATTTCCGCGCCTGTGGCGGGCCGGGCCGCTGGGTCGAGGCCATGGTGGCGGCCCGGCCATTCGAGAGCCTGGACGCCATGCTGGCCGCTTCGGAGCGCATCTGGTGGACCACCGGCCGGGCTGACTGGGACGAGGCGCTCGCGGCCCATCCCCGGATCGGTGAGACGGCGGCCCGAGCCCGCGTGAGCGAGACCGCCCGGGGCTGGTCCACCGCGGAGCAGGAAGCCGTGGCGGCCTCCGACGCCGGGGCCCGGACCGAGCTGGCGCTGCTGGTGAGAGAGTACGAGCAGCGCTTCGGCTGGATCTACGTGGTGAAGGCGCAGGATCGCACCGCGGCGGAGCTGCTGGAGGACATCAGGGCGCGTCTGACCAACGACCCCGAACGCGAACGGGTGATCGCGGCGAGGGAACAGCTGGCCATAACTCAGCTGAGGCTCGTCAAAGGACTAAGGACTTAGGACTTAGGACTTAGAGGAGAATTTCAGAGGACTATTGGTAAGGAACCAGGAACTCCATCGGCCCCGGAGTTACGAAGTCCTAAGTACTAAGTCCTAAGTCCTTGTCCCAGGAGCCCGAATGCCAACCATCTCCACCCATGTCCTGGATACGGCGCGCGGCCGACCCGCCTCCGGTATTGCCGTTCGGCTCGAGCGGGATGATGACGAGCACGCGCTCGTCGCCCGGGCGGTCACCGATGCCGACGGGAGAATCCGGGAGGATTTTCCTGCGGCGGTGCCGGCGGGGCGCTATCGCCTGGTATTCGAGACCGGAGCCTGGTTCGGCCGGTCGGGCCAGGCCACCCTCTATCCCGAGATCGTGATTCACCTGCGACTGGAAGACAGCGAGCCCCATTACCACGTTCCCCTGCTGCTCGCGCCGTTCAGCTACTCGACCTACCGCGGGAGTTGAGGCATGGCCCACCTGACCTGGAACGGGTATGGCAAGGCCGGCGTGCGACTGGTCAAAGTGAACCGGACCGGGCCGGCCCACGGACTGACCGACCTCACGGTGGATCTCCAGCTGCAGGGGGAATTCGACGCGGCCCACACCGCGGGCGATAACAGCTGCGTGCTTCCCACCGACACCATGAAGAACACGGTATATGCCCTGGCCGCGAAGGGCCCGGTCGATCCCCCGGAGCTTTTCGGCGAACGCCTGGGACGGCATCTGCTCGAGCATTGCCCCTCGGCCCGGCGGGCCGTGATCCGCCTCGCCCTCCATCGCTGGGATCGCCTGGCGACGAACGGTACGTCGCACCACCACGCCTTCGCCCGCGGCCCGGAAGAGCGGCGACTGGCCCAGGTCTCGGTCGACGCAGCCGGAGGGACCGTCGAGGCCGGGCTCGCGGGACTCGGACTGCTCAAGACCACGGAATCGGGATTCGGCGGGTTCCTGCGGGATGTCTTCACCACCCTCCGCGAGACCGAGGATCGCATTCTCGCCACCGACGTCACCGCCCGATGGCGCTACGCCTCGCTCCCCGCGGATTACAGTGAAGCCTGGACCCGGGTCCGGCAGACGCTGATCGACACGTTTGCCGGCCACCGTTCGGCATCGGTCCAGCAGACGCTCTACGCCATGGGTGACGCGGCCCTGCGGGCCTGCAATGAGATAGCGGAGATCCGCCTGCTGCTGCCCAACCGCCATCACCTCCCGGTGGACCTGACGCCCTTCGGGCTGGAGAACCGGAACGAGATCTTCGTCGCCACCAGCGAGCCATACGGCCGGATCGAGGCGGTCATCACCCGCTAAGTAAGATCGGAATAAGGGGAAGGGAAGAACCCGAATGACGGAGTGCATAGTGCATAGTGTCTAATGCATAGCTCTTGGGCATCCCGGCCTTCGTGCCGCCGGATTCGAACACCCTTATGCACCATACACTATGCATTATGCACTATGCATTCGGGTTCTTCCCTTTCCCTTCTTCGGATCCATCCCTTCGTGAAGCGAGTATCCGCGCGAACGAGCGGCTCCGCAGGTCCTCGGTCGTCAGACCCGTCATCCGGCCCACCTCGTCCTGGCCCACGGCGCCGGAGTTGATCGCTCGCAGGAAGTAGTTGAGCAGTCCCTGTCCGGTCGCGGCGTCATCGAAGACATCGCCCACCAGCGTGGCCTGCGCTGCCTTGGCCAGGAAGTTCCGCAACCGCTCCCCGGCCGCCTCCAGCCCTTCGAGAAAGAAGGCGAACACCGCACCATAACGGGTGGGCAATTGCGCCGGATGCAGATCCCATCCCTGGTAAAAGCCGGTCTCGAGCGAATGGCGCACGTCGGCGTAGTGCAGGGCCCAGGCCCGGTGCACGCCGGCCCGGTTCTCCGCCATCTGCCGGGGAGAGAGCGAACCGCCCTCGGGAGCACGATGGAGCGGCACCGGCATGATGCCGGTGGCCCCGTCCGAGAGCCACACGCCGGTTCCCGCCAGCGTCACCTGCATCACCTGCTTGGCGAAGTCGCAGGCCGGGTGACCCATCCGCTGCCACGCGGCCGTGATGCCGAGCCCCGCGGTGTAGTCGTAGGTGCCGAAGTGGGCCCCGCGCACCCGGCCGTTCCCCGCGGCAACCAGTTCCACCAGGGGACAGTGACCTCGCGGCCCGATGATGGCCTGGGGCAGCTCGACCATGATCTCGAGCGTGACGGCCCCCTGCTCCAGCCGGAGCCGCTCTTCCAGTTGGTCGAGCAGCCGCGCCGCATGCGCCACCTGGGCCGGGAGCGTCACTTTGGGCAGCGTGACCACCAGGCCGGAGGGCGCCGTCCCCGACCGTTCCACCAGGGTCCGGAGAAAGATCTCGAGGGTCCGATCACTCCGTCGCCGCAGTTCCTCGTTGAGCGGCTTGACCCGGATGCCGATGAACGGGGGCAGCGTACCGGCGCGCATGCCCTCTGCCACCCGCACCGCGGCTTCCGCGACGTGGCCGTCTTCCTCCGGATCGGAACGGTGTCCGTACCCGTCTTCGAAGTCGATCCGGAAATCCTCGACCGGCTCGCGCACCAGCTTCTCGCGGATCCGCCGGTGTACCGCCCCTGCCAGCTGCGGCGTCAGGCCGACGGCGGCGGCGAATTCCTCCGGCCCGCCGCCGTATTCCTCCAGGGCCTCGAGGCCGAGACGGCCGAGCCGCGGAACCGTGTCCGCCCGGAACCGGTGCCCGCCGCCGTAAACGGTATGGACCGGCTGGCGAGCGGCTCCCTCCCCGGGGAAGCGGAGGGTGAATTCGCGGTTGGCCAGGGTAAGTTCATCGGGGTCAGCCCCGAAACGGCTCATGGATCGTCTCCCTGAAACAAGACCTGAACTGACCAGCGGCGATGAGACCGCCAGCGAATTTTCCCAGTGAGAACGCTTATGCCAGTGATCACCGAAACGCCCCGTCCCCCCCTGCCACCCCAGCCGCCCGGCCCCCGCGCCCCCGAGCCGGAGCTGCCGGGATATCTCTCGGCCCCGCTGGTCCCGGTGGAGCCACGCTGGGAATATCGCGTCATCACCAGCGACGCCGCCGCCGGCGCCCTCCCGAGTGAAGCCGAGCTCAATCAGATGGGCCGGGAGGAGTGGGAACTCACCGGAGTCGTCACCACCGGCGGCCAGGTGACCTTCTACTTCAAGCGTGCACGGTACCCATAGGACTTGGGACTTGGGACTCAGGACTAAGTCCTCCCGGCCTCCCCCGATAGCGCGGGTAATCCAGGTTTCGCGGTCGGGTGGCGGAGTTGACCCTTGGTCCTAAGTCCTAAGTCCTGAGTCTCAGTCTGGCTGATAGAGGGCTTCTCTCTTACATTGTTCCGCGAGGCCGCCCGGCCCGCTCGGCCTGCGGCCCCGCAGCCCACGCTGCGCGACGATGGTTTCCAGAGCCCACCCCCAAGGAGCCCAGATGGCCAAGAGCACCAAGAAAAAGAGCAAGAAGGCACCTGCCCGGAAGGCCAACGCCGCATTCATGAGACCGGTTCAGCCCGATGCCGCGCTGTCGGCGGTTATCGGCAACAAGGCGATGCCGCGGACCGAAGTCACCAAGAAGCTGTGGCTGTACATCAAGAAGAACGATCTGCAGGACAAGAAGAACCGGCGAATGATCAAGGCCGACGCCAACCTGAAGCCCGTGTTCGGCGGGAAGGCTCAGGTCAACATGTTCGAGATGACCAAGCTGGTGGGGAAGCACCTGAAGTAGCCGGCCATCCAATCCGGGTTTTCGAAGAGCCGCTCGTGAAGCGCAGCTTCAGGCCGGCGGGGGTTCTTGCTCCGCCGGCCTGGCGTTTTCCCGAGGGCCGCGCTCGCGGGTGAACCGGCTTCCCTCCACCCAATCCGTTGCTCCCCCCGCTCGGCCCTGCCCCGGCGAAACGCGCGCTCCTGGTGTGCAAGAGGACGCGCAATCGGGAGTCAAGGCTACGGGAGGATCCCATGGGAAGCCCGACGCCGGCGGTCAGCGCTGAGCAGTTTCTGCCCGACCGGATCACCCTGACCTCGCTCTATCACGCCGCGCAGACCTGCCGGGGATGCCCGCTTTATCAGAACGCCACCCAGACCGTCTTCGGTAAAGGCCGGTCCGACGCGAGGGTAGTGCTGGTGGGTGAACAGCCGGGGAATGACGAGGATCTGCAAGGCGAACCGTTCGTGGGGCCGGCGGGCCGGCTGCTGGATCAGGCGCTGGCCCGGGCGGGCATTGCCCGGGCGGACGCCTACGTGACCAACGTCGTCAAGCACTTCAAGTGGACGCCGATGGGGAAGCGCAGGCTGCACCAGAAGCCGAACGCGCGCGAAATCGGCGCCTGTCTCCCCTGGCTCGAAAAAGAAATCGAGGTGATCCAGCCGGAGATCCTGGTGTGTCTGGGCGCAACCGCCGCGCGGGCGATCATGGGAAGGGCGTTTCGGGTCACTCAGCAGCGAGGACAGGTGTTGCCCAGCCGGTACGCGGAGCGGACCGTAGCGACGGTTCACCCGTCTTCCATACTCCGGCAGCCCACGACGGAGGATCGTAACCGGGACATGCATCAACTGACCGCCGATCTTCGCA
>DASTEX010000492.1:0-2778 GCA_035709185.1 Gemmatimonadales bacterium | reverse complement strand
AAGTTGCCGGTCAGGCTGTCACTGGTGGAGTACTGGAGCACCGGTCCGAGGCTCAGGTCGGTCCGTTGGCTCAGGGCCCACGCCACGGCCGGCTCCAACCGCCATTGCCGCTGTTCCACTCGATATGACAGCGCAGGATCGTCGGTAGTCGCGTTGCCCAGCCCGTGGAAGTTGACTACTTCGAACTCGGACATCCGGGCCTGCGCGATGAAATGGAGCGGAGTGCCCTCACGCCGGCGATCCGCTGTTCCCGTGATCCTCCAGCCGGTCACGCCGGTGGCGTATTCGGCCATCAGGCGGGTTTGGGCGGCGTACGGATGGACCCGGAAACCGTAGCGGGTCTGTTCCAGCCCGGCGCGGAAGACCAGGCCCACGTCTCCCGGCGCGCTCACTCCGACGACGGGTCCCAGCGCTGACCCGCGGTCGCGTCCGGGCTCCACCAGCTTCCCCTCGGAACGGACCCAGGGCCGGCGGTCGAACAGGGTATCGGGCTCGGAATACTCCACGCCGGAGATGTCGCCCGCGTCATACAGGCGCGCCTGTCCGGAACGGCCGCCAACCGTTGAAGAGTCAATCAGCTGGTTGTTGCCGTTGCCGCCGATGATGCGGACCGGCAGGCTCTGCCCCACATCGCCGGTCACGATGGCGCGGTCGTCGCCGCCGTGGAGATACAACCGGATCTCGTCGGTCTCGGTGGGGTGAAAGCGTCGCCGGAACCAGGCCGGCTCATTTCCCGTTTGCAGCTGTACCTCGACCGAGCCGTCCGCATGCCTGACAATGGTGGCCTGATCATCGGCGTCGGTCGCATGGATGTCGGGCCCGGCGGCCGTGAAGCGATAGAACCGCTCCGCGTACGCCGGCAGACTGTCGCGGCGCTGCCGGAGCGCCGCGGCGAGTTCCGGGATAATGGGGTGATACTCGCGCGGCAGACCCCGGAGCGCGGAGTCGATGACCTGATCGGTGATCCGGCTCTTGAGAGCGAGCGCCACCGAATCCCACACCAGCCGCTCCAGACCGGCGAGAAGCCGGCCGTCCAGGTCCCGGCTGTTCCAGGAGAGTCCGGCCACGGGGGGATAGCGGCCGTCGAAAACCATCAGGTTGGGAGAGAACCGTCCGCCGGCCGCCACGATCCCGCCGTACCGGATGAAGGCCTTGTCGCGGTCGCGGGGCAGGGGAATCCAGTCTGCGTTCCGGGATGATCCCATCCGGGCCCACTTCCAGTTGCCGGGATGGCGGTCCCAATCACCCAGCAGCGCGTCCATCAGCCGCGTGGCGAGATACGCGCGGGTGTCGATGCCAGTGACTCCCGAATCCATCAGCTCGCGCAGTTCCTCGCTTTCGATGATCCGGCTTGCGCCGGCAAAGCCGGGAGCGTCGTCCGGCTTGGTGGGATAGGGCTCGATCATCCCCAGCTCGCCGGCGAACTCCTCCCGGAATTCTCCCAGCAGCGGGTCATCCGGCATGACCGCCAGTATGGGCGTGACGTGGAGGACTCCGGCAGCCTGGAGCAATTCGGCGACGACCACCGCGCCGGCCGGATGATGGGCACTGACCTGGTCGCGCGCGATCGCGTGGAGCACGGTGCCCTTCCACCCGTCCGGCACCGAGACCCCGTCCTTGTCCACCAGGCGGAAGACGTAGTCGCTCCCGTCGGGCGCCAGGAATCGTAGCGAGCGGGTCTGGTTGCCGCCCCCGGTCTTGGTGGGTTTGAGACCGCCGGCGAACCGATTGAGATCGAGGACCGGGACGGTGATCGGAGTGGCCCACAGGTCGCGCCAGGTATCGCCCAGCAGGAACCGGGTCATTCCGCCGGCCTGGTAGCGCGCCCCGGCGGTCGCTTTCACGCTGTCGCTTCCGGCGTGGCGCGTGACGGGGACCTGGCCGGCGGCTGCACCATTCTGGAGCACCACCAGGAGACCAGCGAACCCGAGGGTTCTTGACATACTTATGTGACGGGCGAGGCCGGGTTTCCTCCCACAGGGCTGGTCCCCGGCTTCAATCCCCCCTGAGGCGCCGAATCACCCACCCGACCGCGACGAAGGCCCCCGACGCGGCAATGATCGCCGCTCCCGAGGGAAGATCGAACCAGACGGAGAAGGCGAATCCCACCAGCGATGCGGCCGCGGCTGCGATGGCGGCGATCGCGAACGTGCCGCCCATGCTTCGCGCCAGCAGGAGCCCCGTGACCGCCGGGAGCACCAGGAAGTTGAACACCAGCAGGACCCCGGCAAACTGAATCGCGAACGCAATCACCAGCCCGATGGTGAAGTACAGCAGCAGGTTCCAGCGCCCGACCTTGAACCCCAGGGTCCGGGCGGTTTCCTGGTCGAAGGAAACGAACAGGAATTCCTTGTAGAAGACCCGGTGGAACAGCAGGATGGGCAGGCTGACCCCCAGCTCCAGCAGGGTGTCTTTCCGGGTGAGGCCGAGGATGTTGCCCTGCAGGAAAATGTCGTGGGCTTCTCCGGTCACCGCTTTGGCGATGAGCAGGATCCCGAGCGCTCCGGCGACGGCGTACGTCACGCCAATCGTGGCATCCGCCGGGATGACCCGCCGCCCGGCGCTGATTCCGAAGAACAACGCCCCGAGGAGCGTCACTACCAGCGACACGGTCAGCGGACGGGTGAGGAGGCCCGCCGTCAGGCCCAGGCCGGTCAACCACAGGGCGAAAGCGATTCCGGCCGAGGAGAGCTGGGCCAGCGCGGCGCCCACGAAGATGATCTGCCGGAGCACCACATACACACCCAGGATGGCGCAAGTGATGCCGATCACCAGCGC
>DASTEX010000491.1:0-4009 GCA_035709185.1 Gemmatimonadales bacterium | reverse complement strand
TGCAGAAGGACAAGTCCTGAGTGGCGAATCGCTGCTGATTCGGTACGTCAACTTCGTGAAGCTGCCCCACACCCTGTTCGCGTTGCCGTTTGCGTTCCTGGGTGTGCTGGCTGCGTCGCGGCAGGCGCCGGTGAGTCTCCGGACGGTGCTGCTGGTCGCGATCGCGTTTACCGCCGCGCGCTGGGTGGCGATGGGCTTCAACCGCATCGCGGACCGGCAGTACGATGCGGCCAATCCCCGGACTCAGCTGCGGGAGCTGCCCCAGGGCAAGCTGTCTCTGGTGCAGGCCTGGGTCTCGGTTATTCTGGCCGCCATCATCTTCATCGGGGCGGCCGGCCTGCTGTCGCCCCTGTGTCTCCTGCTCAGCCCGCTGGCCCTGGCCTGGGTCATGACCTACAGTCTGAGCAAGCGGTTTACCTGGTGGCCGCATCTCTGGCTCGGCCTGAGCCTTTCGATGGCGCCGGTGGGCGGCTGGCTGGCCGTGACGGGCGAATGGAGCCGGCCGTGGTGGCTGCTCGTTGCCATCACCGTGGCCGTGATGACCTGGGTGGCCGGGTTCGACATCTTCTATGCCCTCCCCGATGAGGACTTCGACCGTCAAGCCGGTCTGCGCAGTGCGGTAGTGCGCCTGGGACGGGCCCGGAGTATCCTCGCGGCCAAGCTGCTTCACGGGATCACCATTCCCGCGCTGGGCCTGTTCGGCTGGGGCGCCGGGTTCGGGGCGTGGTACTTCGCGGGCGTGCTGATCGCGGCCCTGATTCTGGCCTGGGAACACCGGCTGGTGCGGCCCGAGGATCTCTCGCGACTCGATGCGGCCTTCTTCAACATGAACGCGGTGATGGCGCTGGCGGTGTTCGGGTTTGCGTTGCTGGATGTGCTGCTATGAAAAGGTCGAAGACGGTCGAAGGCGGTCGAAGGCAGTCGAAGACGGTTCCTCCCCTTCGACCGTCTTCGACCACCTTCGACCGTCTTCGACCAGTCAAGCATCCCCCCAAGACCCCAACGCCCAACCGGAGAGGCCGTTGACCGACCGGCTGCCGCTGGTCCTGGCCGTGACCGGTGCCTCGGGTGCTCCCTACGCCGTGCGCCTGCTGGAGGTCCTGGCGCGAGGCCGGGTCCCGGTATGGCTGATCGTGTCGGGCCACGGCTGGCGCCTGCTGCAGCAGGAAACCGGTATCGACGGACCCGATGCCCTGCGGGCGGCCACGGGAGGCGACTGGTCGACGGTGACGCTGATGCCTGATGACGACCGGGGGGCAGCACCCGCGTCCGGCTCGCGCCTCACCGCGGGCATGGTCGTGTGCCCCTGCTCCATGGGGACAGTGTCCGCCATCGCGCACGGGTCCAGCCGGTCACTGATCGAGCGCGCGGCCGACGTCACGCTCAAGGAAGGCCGCCGGCTCATCCTGGTCCCGCGCGAAACGCCGTTCTCCCTGGTGCACCTCCGCAACCTGACCGCGGCGGCCGAAGCCGGAGCGACCATCCTGCCCGCCGCGCCCGGCTTCTACCACCGGCCCGGTCGGGTGCTGGAGCTGGTCGATTTCATCGTGCAGCGCGTTCTCGATCTGGCAGGCATCGACATTCAGATTGGTCAGCGGTGGCAGGGCGGCCACGACTCGTGACTCGCGACGCGTGACTCGAGGCTTCTCATGCGCCTCGGCATCATCTCCGATACCCACGGCCTGCTCCGCCCCCAGGTCTTCGAAGTCTTCTCGAAAGTCGATCTGATCCTGCACGCCGGAGACGTGGGACCGCCCAGCCTGCTCGATGAGCTGGGAGTGCTTGCGCCGGTGCTCGCGGTCTGGGGCAACACCGATGGGTTCGAGATCCGCGGGCGCGTGCCGGAGGTGGTGCAGCAGACGATCGAGGGCCTCCCGTTCGTCGTGGTCCACGGCCATCAGCTGGGCTCGCCCACTCCCGAGAAGCTGGTGGATGCCTACCCTGATGCGCTCGCCATCGTCTACGGCCACACCCACCGCCCACTCCTGACCCTGGTGGATCGGGTGGTCACCGTGATGAACCCGGGCGGCGCCGGCCGGCGCCGGTTTGACCTGCCTCCTTCCGTCGGGATCATGGAGCTGGAGCCGGGGATCCCACCGCGGGGCCGGCTGGTACCGCTGCTCGCCGCCGGAGAGGACTGAGGAGCGCCTGCGCTCCAAACTCGGGGTCAGCGATTCGAATCGGCCTGCCGTGATCTGAAGGGTCACGCGGTCCGGGTCCAGGCCTCCAGCGGCTGGGTGCGACGGAGCGCCTCGGGGTAGCGCCGGAACCAGGCGAGCAACAACAGGGTTTCGTCCACCGTTTCCGCCGGCAGCGGGGCTGCGGCCGGTATCGGGCGGCTCAACTCCTCGCTGACCACCGCCCGGAAGGCCTCTTCTTCGATGGGCGTGGCGGGCCAGGGAAAACTGGCCCGGACCACCCCATGTCGCACCAGATAGGCCCGGTCGTCTCCCAGATCTCCCGGATCGCGATAGACGAAGGTGAGCAGCCCGATGGCGGCCCGGGCGCGGTTGAGCGCACTGAAGAGCCACTCCAGGTGCTCAAACCGGTCCCGCCATCTGGTCGCCAGTTCATACTCGCCGCGTTCGGCACACGCCATCATGTCCTGGATCACGCGGTCGATCGGCTGGATGGTGCGGCCCTCGAGGAAGGCGACGGCCGCCATCACCTGGCTCGCGTAGGCCCATTCGGCAACCAGCCCGGCGCAGGGTCCGGTACAGAGCCGGAACTCGTGGCGGATGCAGGCGGCCCGGCGCGGCTCCGCGAACAGGTCACCCTGGTCGGCGAACATCATCGGCATCCGGTCGGCGCAGTCGCGGAGACCGAGGAGATCGTTCAACACCCGGAGCGCGTCCCGGGCCCGGCCCGGCGCGGTAATGGGACCGTACCGCCGCACGTCGTCGCGGTCGGTGCGGGCCGTCAGGGCGAGCTTGGGCGCCTTTCCTCCCGATACCGTTACGAAGACCGCCCGGCGGGTCCGATTCATGGTGTAGTTGTAGGCCGGGCGATACCGCCGGATCGTGCGAAGCTCGCCTAACAGCGCGGCGAACTCGCTGGGCACGTAGTCCCACTTGATGTCCTGGGCAGCATAGAGAATCCGGGCGGCCTTGTCATCGGGGTAGCGGGCGCGAAAGTACGACATGAGTCGGGCCCGGAGCCGCTTGGCCTTCCCGACATACAGCACCTGTCCCGAGGGATCGATCATGCGGTAGACCGCCGGGCGGTTCTCCGCCAGCGCGCGCACCCGCTGGCGCAGCGCGCGCAGATCGGTCATGGGAAGGAGCAGCGTCGGACTTCGTCGCATCTTTCCGTGAGCCGTGAGCCGTGAGCCGTTCACTCAGTACTCAGTACTCAGTACTACTTAGTCCTTAGCCCTTAGTCCTAAGTCCTGGAGTTCAGTCCTGGCAGTGGTGACAGAACACGGTGATCCGCCCATCGAGCGTATGGGTACCCGTCAGCGTGGTGCCGCAGACCCGGCAGGGCTCGCCTTCCCGGCCGTAGACCTGCAGCTCGAGCTGGAACCCGCCGGATTCGCCGGTCCCGGTCCGGTAATCGCGAATGGTCGTGCCGTTGGACGCGATCGCCGCCTTCAGGATCCGCCGCAGTTCCCGGTGGAGCGCGCCGTACTCGGCGGGAGAGAGCGCATTCGCCGGGCGGGAGGGATCGATCCCCGCGGCGAAGAGTGCTTCCTGGGCGTAGATGTTTCCCACGCCGGCCAGGCGACGCTGGTCCATCAGGACTTTCTTCACGTATTGCCGGGACCCGCGCAGCGCGTCCGCCAGGCCGGCCGGGGTGAAATCGGGGGCCAGCGGCTCGGGGCCGATGGCGGCGTCGTACTCCTGCCAGCCGTTCGGGTCCAGCAGCAGGATGGTGCCCAGCCGCCGGACGTCGTCGTACACCAGCTCACCGCCGCCGTCGAGCGGAGCGCGCAGCACCGCGTAGCGGGCTTCCTCCCGGTCCAGGGGCTGCTGGTGCACGATCAGAGAGCCGGTCATTCCCGGCTGCACCA
>DASTEX010000490.1:0-12844 GCA_035709185.1 Gemmatimonadales bacterium | reverse complement strand
TGACGGTGGGCACCGCCGGCCTCGGGCTGGCCTACGGGCTGACCGGGCGGATCACCCTGTTCGGCCACCTGCCGATCGTGCGGGTGAAGGTGCGCTCGACCTTCGACCTGGTGGGCGACGGGACCGCCGGGTTCAATCCGGCCGATCCGCTGTTCGGAACGCCCGAGGGGGAGACCCAGTCGGTCCAGTTCTTCCTGGGGTTCGACGCGGCGCTTTCGACCCTGCAGCAGAAGATCGCGGCGGGAGACTACGACGCCGACCCGGCCCAGCGGGCCCTGGCCGAGGCGACGCTGGCCTCGGGGACCACGCTCCGGAACAACCTCCACGCCCTGGTGTTAGGCACCGGCACCGCATCTCCGTTCCTGCCGGTGGCAACCAGCAGCGTGGGGGCGGCGGTACTGTCTCAGGTGACGGGACTCCAGAACACCCTCAGCGCCGACCTGGGCGTGGCCGGATTCGCCGCCATCCCAGCCCTCCCGGAAGCGCCGCTCACCAGCGAGGAATTCGATGGATTCATCAGTGATCCGGCCGGACCGGTGGCCGGCTCGCTCGCGACGCCGTCGTTAGGCGCGCTGGGAGACGCCGAGGTCGGGGTGGCGATCACGCTGGCGGATGGGCTCACGGGCTCGACCACCGGACGGGGGGTACGGCTGGCGGCGCAGGGGCTGGTCCGGCTGCCCACGTCGTTTCTGAGCGACAACCGCCGCTTCTTCGACGTCGGCTCGGGCGACAAGCAGACCGATGTCGAGGGGACCATGGTGCTCGACCTGGTAGCCGGGAAATTCGGCGCGCGGGCCATGGGGACCTACACGCTGCAGAGGGCAGGCACTGCCGAGCGCCGGGTCACCCGGCCGGACCAGCCGATCGCGCTGGCGAGCCGCCTGGCCCGGGTGAGCCGGAATCCGGGGGATCTGATCACGGTAGGCTTCACGCCGATGTTTCGCCTGGCCGACCGCTTCGGACTCATGGGCGGGGTAGCCTGGCGGCGGAAGGGATCCGACGCGGTGACCCTGGCGGGCGGGCAGGATCCATTGCCGGATGCCTCGCCCGACCTGCTGGCGATCGACACCGATGGTTCCTGGACCACGGCGACGGCGGGGCTGCTCTACACGGTGCCGATGCGGGTCGAGAACGGCAAGACCCACATGCCGCTGGATGCCGGCGTGGCCTGGGAATCGGTGATCAATGCGTCGGGCCCGCTGCGAGTAGCCAAGACGGCAAGCGTGAGGTTCTGGCTGAGAGTGTATGGAAGGCTGTAATCGTTAGAAGATCCGCATTACGTGAAGGAAGCACGAATGCAGAGTGCGGCCCATGCCCAAGCGTCACCCGCCTCCCGCTGAGTCCGCCTACCGCCCCTTCCCCAACGAGGCTGGCCGCAACTGGCGGCAGGAACACCTCGAGATTCCCCTGATGCTGCGCGCCCTGAAGGTTCCGCGGGGGGGCCGCGTGCTTGAAGTCGGTTGTGGGCGGGGCACGGCACTCGGACCGCTGTCGCGCCGTCTCGAACCCAAGTACCTCGTCGGTGTGGATATCGATGTCGCACTCCTGAAATCCGCGAAACAGGCGGGAGTGCCGGCTGACCTGGTGGTGGCGGACGTCCAGCAGCTGCCATTCCCAGCTGGCGACTTCGACGTGGTGATCGACTTCGGGACCTGCTTCCATGTTGCTCGACCCGAAGCCGCCCTGCTCGAGATCTCGCGGGTAATCGCGCCGGGAGGAATCTTTGTCACCGAGATGAAGCTCAGCCAGGTACTGTCCCACCCGGTCCGCTCCCGTGGCCGGTTCCTTCCGTGGACGGCGGTCTCGCTGCTGACACCGCTGCGTCGCGCCTTGCTCTGGGAAAGCCGCCGCCGGGTCTCCTCGTGAGCTCACCGGCCCGGGGGTGGCCGCTGCTGGGGCACTATCCGGCCTTCTACGCCGACGCCACCGGGTTCCTGACCAGGCTCGCCCGACAGCAGGGTGACGTGGCCCGCTTCCGCCTGGGTCGCCGGAACGCATTCCTGCTCTCGCACCCCGATCAGGTCCGCGCCGTGCTGGTGGATCACGCGTCCGAATTCACCAAAGGAAATCTGTTGCAGCGCGCCCGCCGCCTGCTGGGCGACGGCCTCCTGACCAGCGAGGGAGAGTTCCACCACGCCCAGCGCCGGTGCATCCAGCCGGTCTTCACCCGGGCGCGGGTACAAGGGTACGCGACGATTGTGCCCCCGCTGGTTGCCCGCCTGACGGAGCGATGGCGGAACGGCGAACGGGTACGGGTGGATCACGCGATGAACACCCTCACCATGACGATCGTGGCGCGCGCCCTGCTCGGCGCCGACATCGAGAGCGAGGCTCCCCTCCTTGGCACGGCCTTGCACCGGCTGGCGCGGTGGGCCCCGGTGCTGACGGCGCCCGGTGGCCGGGCTCTCGAGCGCACCCGACTGCCGGGCCTGAGGCGATTTCGTGAGGCTATCGAACGGGTCGAAGCAGTCATCGACCAGGCGATCGCCGGAGGCGGAACCAATGCTCCCCTCCTGAGTGCGCTCCTCAAGGCTGGACCTCGCGGGGAGGCAATGCCGGCCCGCATCCTGCGGGACGAAGTGATGACCATCTTTCTGGCCGGACACGACACCACGGCCGCTGCGCTGATCTGGACCTGGATTCTCCTCGGGAGGCATCCCGAGGTCGAGCGGCGAGTGCAGGACGAGGCCAGGACCGGGACGGGAGAATCCAGCTACACGGAGATGGTGCTCCGGGAGGTCCTTCGCCTGTACCCGCCCATCGGCCGGATCGGCCGGCGACCGGTTCACGACGTGCAACTCGGTCCCCTCGTGTTACCGCGAGGCGAGGCCGTGTTTCTGAGTCCGTTTGTCACCCAGCGGGATTCGCGCTGGTTCCCTGAGCCAACCGCGTTTCGACCCGAGCGGTGGAGCGATCCCGAGCCGATCCATCCCGCCTTCGCCTACTTCCCCTTCGGTGCAGGGCCCCGTTCGTGCATCGGGGAGCACTTCGCCCGCGTAGTGATGTCGCACGTGGTGACCACCATCGCTCGTTCCTGGTGCTTCCGCCCGACCGGGCCGAGGTTGCCCGCTCTGCGATCGCTGCTGACATTGAAGCCGCGGGGAGCGGTGTGGATGAGGGCGGACCGGCACGCGGGCTGAAACCGGCTGTCGAATACAAAACGCGAAGGCAGCTGCTCTGGGGAAACAGCGCCTGACCCGTTATGTTAGTCCATGAATGTGACGCTCGACGACGAATACCAGGACAGCCGGACCGTGGGCGCGCTGGTCGGCGCTCTTGCGCTGTGGCGGTCTCTCCTGAGCAGCGATCAGCAGGCCCAACCCCAACAGCTTGCGTTTTCACTGGTCTGCCCCAGCGAGGCGCGTGCGCTCGGCATGGCCGCCTTCCTTCGCCTTAACCCAGCCTGCGCCACGACTTGGGTCAACTACATCCACGCAGACCCGCTGGCCAACTGGCGGGTCCAGGGAGCGACGCGACTGGAGGTGCAGTCCCTCCAGAACCTTGAAGGGTTGTTTACCTGGCTTCGCCAGGCCGCTGCCTCACATGAGGTCAACCTGACCGACCTCACCCTGGGCTGAGTCCTCGCCTTACTCCTCTCTGAGAGCCGAGACCGGATCGATCCGCCTGGCTCTCCTCGCCGGCAGCCAGCACGCCGCCAACGTCGTCAACACCAGCAACACCGCAACGCCGAGGAAGGTCGGCGCGTCGAGCGCTCCCACGCCGAACAACAGGGAGCGGATGATGCGGGTGGCCGCCACCGCGGCCAGCACGCCGGCTATCAGTCCCAGGATCGACAACCGGGCCCCCTGACCCACCAGCCAGCGGGTGATGCCCTCCGGCTCCGCGCCTAACGCCAGCCGCACGCCGATCTCGCGCTGCCGCAGGCTCACCACGTAGGCCATCACGCCGTAGACTCCCACCAGCGCCAGCAGCAGCGCCGCCAGGGCGAACGCGCTCACGATGATCGCGAAGTAGCGCGGGAGGGCCGTGACGTCGGCGAACTGCTCACCCACCGTCGTCACCCCGGCCAGCGGCACCTCGCCGTCGATCTCCTGGAGCACATTGCGGATCGCTGAAACCGCCGCGGCATCATCCCGCGCCGGATCCACCACCAGGAATGCACCCCGGGTGGGGAACTGCGACAGCGGGAGGAACAGCTCGTTCTTGACCGGCTGATTGGGACCATCGGGCCGGCCGGTGGCCACCACGCCTACGACCGTGACCCGGGGCGCGGTAGAGTCCTCTCCCGTAGCCAGCACCTGACCCACGGCCGATCCCTCGGGGAAGATCCGCCGGGCCGCTTCCTGATTGAGGATCCCGACCGTGAAGCCGCCATCGCGGTCTTCCGGAGTGAACAGCCGACCTTCCACCAGCCGCATCTCCAGCAGCTGCAGGTAACCGGGCGTCACGCTGCGATACCATACTCCGAACGGGCGCTGGCCCGGCTGGAGCGGCCGTCCCACCGGATACACGCCGATGTCCTGATCACCGCCGGGAGTGAGCGGTACCTGGTCGGCCGCCTCGATGGTCCGGATCTCCGGATGGGCCCGGGCCCGGTTCAGCACGTCCTCGATGGCCAGCACGGCCTGGGCGGCCTCGGAGTATTTCTGCCGGGGGAAATTCACCCCCATGGTCAGCAGGCCTTCGGTGCGGTAGCCCAGGTCGGCCCGCTGCAGCTCGAGGAAGCTCCGGAGCAGCAGTCCGGCACCAACCAGTAGAATCACCGACACCGCCAGCTCCACCACGACCAGGCCGCCGCGCACCCGGCCCACCCGGCGTCCGCTTTCGCCCTGCGATGTGCGGAGCACGCTCATCAGGCTGGAATAGCCGCCCTGGAGCGCCGGCAGGAGGCCGAACCCCAGCCCGGCCAGCAGGGTCACCCCGAGGGCAAACAGCACCACCGTCAGGTCGGGGGTGATGGTGGTCACCAGCTGGACGTTAGGCGGAATCAGTCCGGTGAACAGCCGGGCCCCGGCCCAGCCGGCCGCGAAGCCGAGCAGCCCCCCCGCGGCCGCCAGCACCAGGCTTTCGGTCACCAGCTGGCGGACGATCCGCCTCCGGCCGGCGCCTAACGCCGCCCGGATGGCGAATTCCCGGCCCCGTCCGCCGGCCCGCACCACCAGCAGCCCGGCCAGGTTGGCGCAGGCCAGCAGCAGCACGAACCCGACGGCGCCCATCAGCGCCAGCAGCGGCTGGCGGACCGGACCGGTCAGTTGCTCCTGATAGGGAATCAGCCAGGGCTTGACCCCCGCGCTTTCGTCGGGGAATTCCCGGGCCAGCCGTTCGGCGACGGTGGACAGATCGGCGTGCGCCTGCTCGATGCTCACGCCGGGTTTCATCCGCCCGACCACCCGGAGCACAATGCACCCGCGACCACAGGTCTCCGGTACCGGGCGGCGGAGCGGCCGGATGATCTGCCAGGGGAGCTGGGTCCGGAAATCGGCGGGGAGGATGCCGGCCACGGTCCAGGGCTCGCCGTTCAGCTGAATCGCCTGCCCCACGATGCGAGGGTCGGCGTTGAACCGCCGGCGCCAGAGGGCGTCGGTGAGCAGCACCACGGGGGGAGCGCCGGCGTTGTCATCCTCCCGGGTGAAGTTCCGCCCCTGCGCCACCCGCACCCCGAGGACATCGAGGAAGTTCCAGCTGACCGCACCGCCGGTGAGTGACTCCGCGTCGCCGGTACCGGTGAGGGTGGGTCCCCAACCGCCCAACGCCGCCACCCCATCGAAGGTGCGGTTGTCATCCCGGTAATCCGCGAACTCCGGCGGGGAGAACCACTCGGGCTCGGCCCGGCCCCGGCTGCGATGATCGGTCCACACCGTCACCAGCCGGTCGGGCTCGGGGTACGGCAAGGGGCGGAGCAGCACGGAGCGAACCACGCTGAACACCGCCACGTTGGCCCCGATGCCGAGCGTCAGCGTGACCAGCGCCACCAGCGCGAAGATGGGGGAGCGCCGGAGGGTCCGGATCGCGAGCGCGATGTCCTGCCGAAGTTCCTCCAGCCACTGCCGGTTTCGCAGGGTACGCACGGTCTGACCTCGCAGGGTTCGCATTTCAGTTTCGATCATGCCCCGGTCCCCGAACGCCTCCAGCGCCGCCCGGCGCGCCCGCTCCGGACTCAGGCCCTGCTGTTCGAATTCCCGGGTCCGAAGCTCCAGGTGCAGCTCGATCTCCCGCCGGACGTCGTCCGGCACATCCGATTGGCGGGGTCCGAACCGGAATCGCTTCATGGGATCATTACGGCCGCGCGGCGTTCAGGGCGGCGTCCATGATCCGGCTGTACCGGCGCCAGCGCTCGGTCTCGGTCTGGAGCTGCCGGCGTCCCTGGCGGGTCAGGCGGTAGAACTTGGCATCGCGGTTGGTGTCGGTGACGCCCCACTCCTCTTCCAGGTGCCCCTGCCGCTCCAGCCGGTGGAGCGCCGGATAGAGGGCGCCCTCGGCGATGGGCAGCGCCTCGCCACTCTGCTGTCTTAGCCAGAGCCCGATGGCATAGCCATGCATCGGTCCCCAGCTCAGGGCCTTGAGAATGAGGAGATCGAGCGAACCGGTGAAGAGGTCACTGCCGGCCATGGCCGCTCTGCGGACGGAGACGGGGGGAAAGATTCACTCACACCCCTAATTCAGCAAGGGATGGGTGGGCTAGGCTAGGACTTAGGACTTAGGACTAGGCGGTACTGGGTACTGGGTGCTGGGTGCGGGGTGCTGGGTACTGAGGGTGTCGGCTGGCGCCAATCAGGTCGCGTGCCTCTCACCCTGCTGGGTGCGCTCGATTGCCCATCCGACGCCACCGGCAGAGCCAATGCGGGTTTGACGCAGCCGTTCACGCGCGGCCGGTGAGCGGGGCGGGCCCGACGCGAACGCTTTGTACGCGGGAGAATGAGTCCGGCTTTCTCGTGAGCGAATTCCCCGCGTACAGTGCCTTGGCAGAGGTCACCGCCCCGCTCACCGGCCGCTGCAAGCCGGCTAACGTTTAAGCAGCGTCAGCGCGTGGCGTCGCGCCGTTTCAGCGTCGGCGTCGCCCAGCATCCGGGCGAGCTCTGTCACGCGGTCCTCACCATGGATCACCGTCACGTCGCTGGTCGCGAGCCCGCCCCGGGTCCGCTTGGCCACCACCAGGTGCCGGTCGGCCTGGGCGGCGATCTGCGGCAGGTGGGTGATCACCAGCACCTGGTGTCTTTTCGCGACTTCGCCCAGCGCTTCCCCCACCCGGCCTCCGACTTCGCCCCCGATCCCGGCGTCCACCTCGTCGAACACCAGCGTGGGCACGCCGTCCTGCCGGCCCAGCACCGTCTTGATCGCCAGCATGATGCGCGAGAGCTCACCGCCCGAGGCGCTCCGGGCCAGCAGCCGCGGCTCCATCCCTTCGTTGAGCCGCACCAGGAACTGCACCGTCTCCGCCCCGGAGCTGGCGATCGGCTCCAGATCGACCAGCTCCACCAGGAGGCGCCCGCCGGGCAGACCCAGCCTGGGCAGCAGCCGGTTCACCGCCCGGGCCAGCCGGTCAGCCGCGGCCCGTCGCTTCTCCGAGAGCACCCCGCTCAACCGCACCAGCTCGGCCGTTGCGGTCTTCCGCCGTTCCCCGATCGCCTTCAGGTCCAGGTCGGCCGTGTCGAGCAGGTCCAGCTCCTCGCCGGCCTGCCGCCGGGCGTCCTGGATGGCCCCGAGGGTCTCGCCGTACTTCTGCTTGAGCCGGTAGAGCAGATCGCGCCGGCGTTCTACTTCCGCCAGCCGGGCCGGATCCTCCGGCAGTCCCTCGACGTACTCGGTCGCCAGCCGTTCCAGCTCCTGGAGGTTGGCGAAGGCACCGTCCAGCAGCTCGTGCCACCCGGCGACCGTGGGATCCGTCTTCTCCAATGCGGTCAGGGCCCGATCGGCCCGGCCCAGCGCGCCTAACGCACCGCCATCGTCGCCGGCCACGGCTTCCGCCACCCGGCGGGCCAGGTCGGTGAGACTCCCGGCCTGCGCCAGCCGCCGGGCTTCCAGGTCGAGCGCCGCGTCTTCATCGGGCCTGAGACGAGCGGCATCGATCTCCTGCACCACGTGGCGCAGGTAGTCGCTCCGGCGCCGGACCTCGTCCCGCCGGGCGATCAGGTCGGCCTCTTCCCGGGCCAGCTGCTCCGCCCTGTCGCAGGCCCGCACGACTGCCGCCGCATCGTCCTCGGCGTCACCGAAGGCATCCAGCACGTCGCGCTGCCGCTCGGGCTGGAGCAGGGTCCGGGTCTCATGCTGCCCGTGGAGATCGGCCAGGTACTGTCCCAGCTGGCCCAGTTGGCCCGCGGTCGTCTGGCTCCCGTTGACCCACGCCCGCGACCTTCCCTCGGCCGATACCTCGCGCTTGATGATCAGGCGGTCGTCCTCGGCTTCGAGGCCCAGGGCGTCCATATCCTGCCGCAGCCGTTCCGGCACCGGTTCGAACACCGCGTCCACCACGGTGCGCGCCGCGCCCGGCCGGACCAGGCCGGCGTCGGCCCGGGCGCCTAACAGCAGGGCCAGCGCGTCCACGATCATGGACTTGCCGGCCCCGGTCTCGCCGGTCAGCACGTTGAGCCCCTCGCCCAGCGGCAGGGTGACGTCGGCGATGGTGGCGAGGTCGCGGACCCGGAGCTCGACGATCACGGCTCGGCCCGGTCGCTCAGGTCGCCCCACTGGAGGGTGTGACGGATCCGCTGGAAGTAGGTGGTGCCGGCCAGCTGCACCAGATGGACCTTCTCGGGCGCGTTGCGGAGCTGGACCATCTCGCCGGGCTGGAGCACCTGCACCGCCTGGCCGTCGACCGAGATCAGCACGTCGTGCTCCCACCCCGGCATGGGCCGGACCGTAATCACCGAGGAGATCCGGATCACCAGCGGCCGGACCGCGAGGGTGTGGGCGCAGATGGGAGTGATCGAGAGCGCCTCCACTCCCGGCGCGATGATCGGTCCGCCGGCTGAGAGGGAATAGGCGGTGGATCCCGTGGGGGTAGCGATGATGATGCCGTCGGCGCTGTAGGGGCCGACCGATTCGCCGTCCACCAGGACTTCGAGCCGGACGATCCGGGCCACGCCGGTCTTGTGGATCACCACGTCGTTGAGGGCGTTAGGCAGCGGCCGCAGGCTGTGGTCCGGGCCCACGACTCCCGAGGCCAGCGCCTGCCGCGCTTCGACGCCGTATTTCCGGCTGAAGAGGGCGTCCACCGCGCCGAGGTAGTCGCGCCGGGTGGCCGCGGTGAGGAATCCGACCCGGCCCAGGTTGATGCCCAGGATCGGCACCGGCCGCCCGCCCAGGAAACGGGCCCCGCGCAGCAGGGTGCCGTCACCGCCCAAGGTGATCATGGCGTCGAGCTTCACCCCGGGCTCGAGCAGCCCGATGGTCTGGGAGAGATGATCCTGGAGCTCGGCTTCGGTAAAGAGTCTGGCCCCGTGCAGCGCAGCCGATTCGGCAACCGACCGCAGCACGGTCGTCAGGTCGTGGTAGCGGGCGTTCCCGACGACCCCGACGTTCATCGAGGCTCGAGGCTTTCCTCGTGATGGATGGCGGCGATCCGCTGGGCCAGGCCTTCGGCCGTCAGTCCGAAGAGCGCCAGCTGCTCGGCCCGGGGCGCGTGCTCGTGCAGCATGTCGGGAACGCCGATGGGAAACACCCGCACGTCGGGATCGCTCACCTGGAGCAGGCCGGCCAAATAGGCGCCGAAGCCGTTGGTGACCAGCCCCTCCTCCACCGTCACCAGGGTCTTGCAGGTGATGACCAGGGTCCGGAGCATCTCGGCATCGTGCGGCTTGAGGAACCGGCAGTTCACCACCGCCGGATGGAACCCTTCGCTCTCGAGCCGCGCCGCCGCGGCCAGGGCCGGCTCCACCATGGTTCCCACCGCCAGAATCGCGAGGTCCTTGCCGGTGCGGAGCAGGTCCCAGGTGCCGTACGGCACGGCGGGGACCTGGTCCACCGGGCGGGGCTCACGCGGCGCCTTGTCGCGGGGATAGCGGGTGCAGAACGGCCCGCTCCGGTGGTCCAGTGCGGTCCGGAGCAGCCCGATCAGCTCGTCGCCGTCGCGGGGCGCGGTAACGGTCATTCCCGGCACCGCCAGCATGTAGGGGATGTCGTACAGGCCCATGTGGGTCTGCCCGTCTTCCCCCACCAGCCCCGCGCGGTCCATGCAGAAGATCACCGGGAGCTGCTGCACCGCCACGTCGTGGATGATGTTGTCGTAGGCCCGCTGGAGGAACGTGCTGTAGATGGCGCAGACCGGCCGCACGCCCTGCGTGGCCAGGCCGCCGGCGAAGGTGACGGCGTGGCCTTCGGCGATCCCGATATCGAAGAACCGCTCGGGCCACCGCTTCTGGAAGATGTTGGTCCCGGTGCCCGACGGCATCGCCGCCGTGATCACCACGAAGTCCTGCCGCTCGGCCGCCAGTCCGGTAACGGCGTCACCGAACACCTGGGTCCAGGTGGGCGGCCCGCTCGCCGCCTTGCGGGGTTCGCCGGTATCGGGGTCGTAGGCCGCCAGGCCGTGCCACTTCTCCCGGTTGGCTTCGGCGAAGTGGAAGCCCTTCCCCTTCTCGGTGATGACGTGGACCACCCGGGGACCGGTCATGCCCCGCATGAACTGGAGCGTGTCGCACAGCTTGTCGAGGTTGTGGCCGTCGATCGGTCCGAAATAGCGGAAGCCCATTTCCTCGAAGAACATGCCGGGGGAGAACAGGTTCTTGACG
The DNA here is from genome assembly GCA_035709185.1 of Gemmatimonadales bacterium. Classification (GTDB taxonomy): domain Bacteria; phylum Gemmatimonadota; class Gemmatimonadetes; order Gemmatimonadales; family GWC2-71-9; genus SZUA-320. Next base: position 2,156 of record DASTEX010000490.1, on the reverse strand, counting down.
CTCTCCTCCAGGTTCTTGGCGAAATCCACCACGCCGTGCCCGAACAGATGGCCGGCCTTGATGGTGAGCTTCTTGATGTGCTCCCGCAGCCGGTTGGTCCGGGGATCGGCGACGATGGATCCCAGCAGCTTGTTGATGGCGCCGACGTTAGGCGAGATCGACATGCCGTTGTCGTTCACCACCAGAATGATGTCGCGGTCGGAGTGCCCCGCGTTGTTCATCCCCTCGTACGACAGGCCGCAGGTCAGGGCGCCGTCACCCACCACGGCCACCACCTTGTAGTCGAGGCCCATCAGGTCGCGCGCGGTGGCCATGCCCAGCGCGGCCGACATGGCGGTGCCGGCGTGGCCGGCCCCGAACTGGTCGTGGGGGCTTTCGCTCCGCCGGAGGAAGCCGGAGATGCCACCCTTGGTCCGGAGGGTATGAAAGAGATCGTTGCGGCCGGTGAGGACCTTCCAGGCATAGGCCTGGTGCCCCACGTCCCAGACGACCTTGTCGGTGGGCGAGTCGAACTCGTACAGCAGCGCGATCGCCAGCTCCACGCAGCCCAGGCTGGCGCCGATGTGGCCCCCGGTCACCGAGACCTGCTGGATCAGCCGCTCCCGGACTTCCTGGGCCAACTCCGGCAACTGCTCGCGCCGCAATTGCTTGAGATCGGCTGGGGATTTGATACCCGGCAACAGACTCATCGGTGCTCCACGCTCTCGGAGGCCGTCAGAACGGACGGCTAATTATATAAGCAGCGAGACGGCTGAGGGTCGCGGGGGCCAGGCCGCTGCCCGAAAGCGCGGCCACGGCCGCATCGGCGTGCCGCCGGGCCTGCTGCCGGGCCGCCTCCACCCCCAGGAGCGATACATAGGTGGATTTGGCCAGCGCCGCGTCCCGCCCGGCGGTCTTGCCCAGCTGGGCCGAGGTCGCGGTGGCATCCAGCACGTCGTCGGCGATCTGGAAGGCGAGGCCCACCTCCCGCCCGTAAGCCGCCAACGCCGCCATCTGGGCCTCCGAGGCGCCGGCTGCCATCCCCCCCAGCTCGCAGCAGGCCTGGATCAGGGCGCCAGTCTTCCCCCGGTGGACCTGCTTGAGCTGATCCAGATCGAGGGTCTTCCCTTCGGCCTCCAGGTCGAGCCACTGCCCGCCGATCATCCCGCGGAGCCCGCCGGCTTCCAGCAGGCAGACCACCATCCGGCCCAGCGCGTCCGGAGTCATGCCCAGGTCATCGGACGCATCGCACAGCTGTTCCACGGCGACCGGCACCAGCAGCCAGCCGGTGCGGGTGGCCGTGCCCACGTCGAACGCCACGTGGGTCGTGGGTCGGCCCCGGCGCTGGGCGTCGTTGTCCATGCAGGGGAGGTCGTCGTGGACCAGCGAATAGGTGTGCACCACCTCGACCGCCGCGGCCACGCCGGCGATGGCCGGCGACTGGCCTCCGGCCGCATGATACGACGCGAGCACCAGGGCGGGCCGGACCCGCTTGCCGCTGGTGCGAAGGGCGTACGCGATGGCGGAACCGAGCGGACCGGTTTCGCGATTCAGTTTGTCAGCGAGGAATTCCAGTCGGGCGTCGGTGAGGGCGCGGGCTTCGGCCAGAAGGGCGTCGGCGCTGTCCGGCTCAGACATCGAGATCGTTGACCCGAAGCTCTCCCTCGGCGTCTTCCAGGACCTGCTGGACCCGGAGCTCGGCCTCGCTCAAACGGCCCCGCGCGTCGCGCAGCAAGGACACGCCTTCCTCGAACAGCGCCAGCGCGCGGTCGAGATCCAGGTCGTCGGTTTCGAGCCCCCGGACAATTTCCTCCAGACGGCGGAGCGTCTGGGCCAGCGGAAGGGGTTCGGGCGCGGTCATTCGGGCTCGGTCCGGGCGGGGACGTCACCATCCTGCACCCGGAGCTGGAAGCGCCGGCCGGGAACGAAGTCGGCGATCCGCCGGAGCACCTTACCCTGCTCATCCCGCGGCACCGCGTACCCCCGCGCCAGCACCCGGAGCGGGCTCAAGGCATCGAGCCGGGCGCCCAGGGAATCGAGCAGGTGCCGGCGGCGCACCAGGTGATCCTCCATGCAGCGATGCAGCCGGTCGTCGGTCCGGTAGAGCCGCTCCCAGGTAAGGCGCACCCGGCGCCGGAGGCCGCCGCCCAGCCGGGTGCCTAACGTTCCCAGCCGGT
>DASTEX010000489.1:0-7745 GCA_035709185.1 Gemmatimonadales bacterium | reverse complement strand
TCAGGCTCATGATGGTCAGGTAGTGGTCGCCCGAAGTGAGCTTCCGGGGCTTGCCGCTGAGCGGGGTCACGTAGAAGTCGCTCCGGCCGTCGCTCTCGGCGCTGAAGTAGACCGCATTGCCGTCCTTCGACCAGATCACGTTCCCGGGGCTCCGGTCGAGTCCGCCGCTGATCTCGCGGGGCTCCGACCCGTCGCTGTTCATCACATAGAGACGGCTGGCGGTGTAGGTATCGTCGGTCCAGTCGTAGCCGCTGTAGGCGATGCGTTTCCCGTCGGGACTGGGCACCGGGGCGAAGTCCGGGCCTTTGCGAGTCGTGACCTGCCGAATGGCGCCGCTGGCGACGTTCACCGCGTAGATCTCCGACTCGCGCCATTCGTACTCGGCGTCCTTCACCCGCAGGCTGCTGAAGTAGAGCTCCTTGCCGTCGGCCGACCAGGCGGGACCGTTGTGGTCCCATGATCCGCTGGTCAGCTGCCGCGGGGTGCCGCCGCTCGAGGGGACCACGAAGATCTGGGTGTGGCCCGCGTCACTGTACCCGGCGTAGTCCCGACGGTAGTCCAGCCGTTCGACGATCTTGGGTTCAGGGGCCCAGTTGGCGCCGGCGGGCTTGCCCGGTACGGCGGCACTGAGCGAGCCGGCCTCGGGCACCAGCATGGTGAACGCGAGCCATTGCCCGTCGGGGCTCCAGGCCAATGACCCGGGGCTCCGCTCCACCCGGGTGACCTGCGTGACCGCACCCTCGGCGTCCATGTAGCGCACGAAGATCTGCGACCCGCTCGGCTGTCCCTCCGCTGTCCACGCGATCCGGCTTCCATCAGGCGACCAGCGGGCGTTGGACGCATCGAGCAGCCAGCGGTTGCGGGTCCCGTCGGCATTCATCAGCCAGAGGGAGGCCTTCCAGCGATCGTTCATCTTGTCCACCCACCAGCGGGTGTAGACGATCTGGCGGCCGTCGGGTGAGATCTGGGGCCCGCCGCCCCGGAAGAAGTCGCGGACCTGTTCGTATTCGAGAAAATCGTCCAGCGCGAGCCGGGAGCGATCCTGGGCCGGGAGATCGGGGGTCACTGCCGAAACGGTCAGGAGAGCGAGGAGACTGCGACCAGAGAACATATGGACGTCCGTACGTGCCGAGGCACCCATAGTTTGCGCCCCGCGGCAGCGGTTGGCAACACTCGGTGCCCCGGCTTGCTGCCCGGCGGTGCGGGCCCTTCATTTGTGAAATGACGCAGAACTCCGACCAGTACGCGGCGATTGCGGACTTGTACGACGATGTGGGCGAGTATCGCGACCGGCCGGACGTTGATTTCTATGTTGCGGAAGCACTCGGTGCCCGCGGGCCGGTCCTGGAGCTGGGCTGCGGAACGGGTCGAGTTCTGATTCCGACGGCCCGGGCCGGCGTCGAGGTCACCGGCCTGGACGCCTCACCCTCCATGCTGGCCGAATGCCGCAACCGGCTGGCGCAGGAGGCCGAAGCCGTTCGAACGCGGGTCCACCTGGTGCAGGGCGACATGCGGCGGTTCGACCTGGGGCGTAAGTATGCGCTGGTGACGCTGCCGTTCCGTCCGTTCCAACACCTGCTTACGGTGGAAGATCAACTGGCCTGCCTGGCCGCCATCCAAAGCCACCTTCATCCGGCCGGCCGGGTCATCCTCGATCTCTTCAACCCCTCACTGGAGGCGTTGACGGATCCGAACGTGGGGCAGGAAACAGGTGACGAACCGGAGTTCACCAGCCGCGACGGCCGCCGGGTGGTCCGGAAGTACCGCATCGTGTCACGCGACCGTGCGCGTCAGGTGAATTCGACGGAGCTCGTCTATTACATCACCTACCCTGACGGACGGCAGGAACGCGCGGTGCATGCGTTCGACTTCCGGTACCTGTTCCGGTTTGAAGCGGAGCATCTGCTGGCCCGGGCGGGCTTCGAGGTGCAAGCCGTCTACTCGGACCACAACCGCAGTCCATTCGGTTCTTCCTATCCGGGTGAACTGATCCTGGTCGCCCGGAAAGGCGGATGACAACCCCATTCAAATACGGGAAAAGCCGGTCGAATCCGACAGTCCTGGTTCCGGGGGGTGGTCGATCTGGACGGGCTTCGATGCGCCCGGTATGTTGGCCGGGCAATGGTCGATGAGCGCGACCGCTGCATAACGGTCACAATTTCAGCAACTGTGACTACCGACACCTGCACAGGGGGGCATATGGGCCAGTTCTCTCGGATCGAAATCCACTTCGATACGACGGACGGACGGCGGCGGGCAGTGATCCTTCCGCAGAAGATAGTCCAGGCCATCTTCCTCAACGGACTGGAGGACGAGTTCGTGGTGTTCCGGAAGAGCGACCTTACGACGCCCGTTCCGAAGCAGGACATTTCACAGAAGCCCGACGGGGTCACGCTGCTGCCGGAACAATCGACGACCCTGGAGGGGCCGGGAGCAGTCTGCTACCTGGTCAACGGCGTGCTGCAGTGCTGGGGGAAGGGATAGCGGTCAGCGGGTTGGCTGGGATACCGTCGCCCGGCTCTCCAGTAGCAGATCCCGGAACCGGCGGCTGCCCCGGAGCCGGACGGCCTGCTGGGGCTGTCGTTTGATGATTTCGCGGAGCAACCGGGACGCGGAATCGCGGTTGCCCAGCTGGGCCTGCACGCCTGCTTCGAACTCCAACCGGACCGATCCAAACGGCTCACGGCCAGCAGCCGGTTCGGCAGTCAGAAAGTCGCGCACGTCGTCCAGAATCCTGCGTGCGGTGGTATTCGCTCCGGCACGAGCATACACCCCCGCCATCAGGGTCCGAAGTTGCGCGGTCACGCCCGGCCGGATGACGCGCGGGGTGCTCTGCGCTCCCCGGGTCGCTAGCGCCGCGGCCACGACGGTATCGGGTGGGATGCCCGGCACCCAGGTCATCAGGGTCATCTGACAGTAACTGGTGAACCAGTCATCGGGGAACCGCGCGGCGTAGCGCCGGCACCAGCCGTCTGCTTCCCCGTCCTCCTCAGCCTCGAAGCTGTACGTGAAGAGGCGGCTCAACACCTCCTGCGGGTTACTGAAATACGCATCCGCCCGGTACGCCCGCTCGGCCAGCACATAGGCCCGTTCATATTCACCACGACCGAAGAGCAGCCCGCTGAGCACCGTCAGCGCATCCACCAGAGTGGTGTCGGCCGTGCTCACCTCGTGCAGCAGCCTTTCCGCCGTGGCCAGCCGTTCCGGCGCCGAGTCCAATCCGGGAGTCCCGGCCATCTGATACAGCAGCAGACCGAGCAACTCCTTGGCCCGGGACCTGGCGGGGTCGAGCCGCAATGCGGCGGTGGCGTGATCGGCCCCGCGGCGAAGCACGTCGGAGATTGAGTCGGTCGCATGCCCGCTCCCATACAGCGTTCTCGCCAGGGTCAGGGCCAGGGCGGCGCGCTGGGTCGACGGTTCGGGCCACCGGGGATCGGCGCGGGCGGCACTGTCCAGCAGCAGGTCCGCGCGACGATACAGCTGCCAGGCACCCGGCAAGTCCCGGAGCTCGGCAAGACGATCCCCTTCACGTATGACCTGTTGCGCCCGGTTGAGCGCCGTGAAGGCTGCGTCGCTCCGGGTGCCGGCTCGCCAGTCCCGAAGCCGGACTTCCTCTCCCACCCGTTCCCGGAGCATGGTTGCCACCCGGACCACGATATCCTCGATCAGCCGGACATCCTCGCCGGCGGCGGCACTGGCTTCGGTGCGCGCGATCAGGCGGCCGGTAGAGGCCTCGGTCAGCTGCACCGAGGCCGTCGTGCGTTCGCCCACCTGGTACAGATGGCCTCCGACCAGCCAGGTGACATCCAACCGCCGGCCGAGGTCCCGGGGCGAGAGCACACTGTCCCGGTACGGCATGACCGCGGGCAGCGACCGAACCACCAGTCCCGGCACACCACCCAACGCACCGATCAGGTTGTCGGTAAGACCGACGGCAACCGGCTCAAGCCGGGGATTCTGGCCGTGCTGAAATACGAGCACCGCCAGCCGGGGGAGGCTGGTCGCAAGGGTCGCTTCCCGCCCGGAGGGGCGGAAGTACCAGGCGAGACCGGCGATCAACACCGGCACGCCGATCGCTGCGAAACGCCGGACCACCGGACTGCGACTCCCTCGCGGCCCGCGAGCCCGAACGCCCTCCAGCTTCTCAATCGCCGCCATGACCTCGGTGGCGGAGGGGTACCGGTCATCCGGCCGGGGCGCCAGACAGGTCGCGACCAGGGCGACGACGGCTTCCGGCAGTTCCGGCCGGAGAGCGGAAAGCCGGCTGCCAATTCCCGTGGCGTCGCCGGCGTGCAGGGGGGGCGATTCCGGACCGAACGGCCGCTCCCCGGCCAGCATCTCGAACGCCATGACGCCGAAGGCGTACACATCGAGCCGGGGACCAGTGCCGGCGCCCCCGCCGGCCTCGGGAGGCATGTAGGCCGGCGTTCCCGGAATCCCGCGGGCCGTAGTCAACTCCGATTGCTCCGCAGCGGCGCTCACCGCCCGGGCGATGCCGAAGTCCGTCACCAGCGCGCGCCGCCCCGCCAGCAGCACATTGTCCGGCTTGATGTCGCGATGGATGATGCCCTGCTGATGGGCGTAGGACAGCGCCTCCGCAACATCGCGCAGGATCCTGACCGCCTCATCCACCGGCAAGCTAGGCTCGTGTGTGAGCCGCTCCCGGAGCGAATGTCCGGCCTCATACGGCATCACGTAGAACAAGGACCCGTCGGCCTCGCCCGAATCGAAGAGCGGCACGATGTTGGGATGCCGCAGCCGGGCCGCAATGCCGATCTCGCGAAGGAACCGTTCCCGTCCCAGGCTCCGGGTCAGGTCGGGCCGCATGACCTTGACCGCGACCTCGCGGCCGTGCTTCTGATCCAGCGCCAGAAAGACCGTAGCCATGCCTCCGGAGCCCAGCTCGCGAATCACCCGGTAGCGGCTGCCTAACGATTCGGGAAACCGGGCCGCCGCCGGCGCCAGCAGGGCGTCGAACCGCTCGGTGGCGGGCCGGTCGAGGAAGGGAAGTCCCAGCGCGGCTTCCTGGAGGAGCTCCCGCAGCTGGGCCTGGCGGGCGGCGTCACCGCCGGTCAGCTCGCCCAGGAGGGCCGCCCGTGATTCCGGAGCAGTATCGAGCAGCCGGTCGACCAGCGACTCCAGTCGACTCCAGTCTTCGGGGGTGAGGGCGCCGGCCACGTCAGGCCTCGAGCGAACGGCGCAACAGGGCCCTGGCCTTGGCCCAGTCGCGCTCCACCGTGCGGACCGTGACGCCGAGGGCCTCGGCGATTTCCGCTTCGTTCATCCCCCCGAAGAAGCGGCACTCGACGACCCGGGCCAGGCGGGGGGCCACACCGGCAAGCTCCGTGAGGGCCCCCTCCAGCTGGAGGAACGCCTCGGGCTGATCATCCACCGCGAGGACCTGGTCGTCCAGCGGGATACGGCGGAATTCGCCGCCGCGCTTGAGCGCGGCCCGGGCCCGGGCCCGGTCCACCCGCACGTGGCGCATGGCCACGGAGGCGAGCGCGAGAAAGTGGGCCCGGTCGCGCCAGCCGGCCTGTGACTGGTCGACCAGTTTGAGATAGGCCTCGTGCACCAGGGCGGTGGTCTGGAGCGTACCGTTGCCTCCCCGGGCGGCCAGCTGCCGGTGGGCGATCAGACGGAGCTCCTCGTACACCAGTGGAACCAGGCGGTCGAGCGCGGCCTGCCCGCCGTTGCGCAACTCGGTGAGGACATCCGTCTCACGGGGCCCCGACATCATGCGGTGACCTCCGTCCAGCGGTCGCGTTGAGTCCCGGGTGGGCCCGGCCAGGGCCAGGGCCTGGCCCCGAGGAAGATCGTAATCTACTGCGCAGCCGATCCTGCGCCCGGGGACTCACTGAAGGAGATCGGGTTGCCAGCCCGGCCGGGCCACCGGAAGATTGGTCGATCAGGTCCGGTGGATTGGCCCCAGGAAAGGAGCCTCATGGAGTCCCACCCCGTCGCCCTGGTCACAGCCGCGAGCCGCGGTATCGGCGCAGCCTGTGCCCGTGAGCTGGACCGCCGCGGTTACCGGCTCGCCCTGCTCGCCCGTTCCAATGCCATTCACCAGGTCGCGGCGGAGCTCGATGCCGTCGCAATCGAAGGATCGGTCCGCCGGGAGGGGGACCTGAAACGGCTGGTGGCCGCTGCCCTCGAACGATACGGGCGGATCGACGCGGTGGTGAACAACACGGGCCACGCACCAAAAGGTGAGCTGCTCGAGTTGACCGACGAGGACTGGCAGAAGGGGTTCGAGCTGTTGTTTCTCAATGTGGTGCGGATCGCGCGGCTGGTGACACCGGTAATGGTGGCTCAGCGCACCGGCTCGATCGTCAACATCTCCACCTTCGGCGCGATCGAGCCGTCGCTCGAGTTTCCGGTCTCATCCGCGATCCGCGCGGCCCTGGGGGCCTACACCAGGCTCTTCAGCCGTCGCCATGCCGCTCTCGGGATCCGGATGAACAACGTCCTGCCCGGTCTGATTACCACCGATCCCGCAGCGGAATCGGATCGGGCCGAGATCCCGGCGGGGCGGTTAGGCACCCCGGAGGAGGTCGCCCGGGTGGTCGCGTTCCTCGCCTCGGAGGAGTCGAGCTACCTGACCGGACAGAGCCTGCTGGCGGACGGCGGCCTGGTGCGTGGCCTGTAGTCAACGCCGGGTCGGAAGGCTCGGAAGAGTCGCCATAGTCGGAGGGAGGTACGCCATGGTTTCCGACCTTTCCGACTCTTCCGACGTTTCCGACTCAGTGATGTGCTCCACCATGAGCTGTTGAACCGCATGCCGGTGGGTAAACGGACTCATGTGGCCGGCGCCGGGAATGGTCCGCAGGTGGGCGCGGGACAGCAGGCTGACCAGGATTTCGGTGACCGCCCGGGCGGGTTTCCGGGTCCGTTCGCCCACTATGAGCCTGGTGGGCACCGTGATGGCCTCGTAGTCCGAGAGAGTAGTGGGGAAGATCTCCAGCATGGCAAACTCGGCGGCCACCTTGTCAATCGATTTCATGATCGTCCGGCGCGCCTTGGACGGCATGAGCCACCAACGAAGCCGGCCGACCCAGAACCCCATGTAGGCAGCTGCCGATCGGTCCGCCCGCCCCCGGGTCAGTTGGCCGATGATCCGATGCCCCACGGACTGAATCTCGTTCCACTCTGCGGTCCAGCCGGCGAGCCGCAGCAGGTGAAAGGCCACCGGCTCCACCAGCGTCAGCGTTCTCGCCCGGGAGCCCAGAAGTCGGCTCGCCTCCAGCAGTACCGCGGCGCCATAGGAGTGGCCCGCCAGGTGGACCGGTCCGCCCGCCAGTTCGGCGAGCTGGAGGATGACGTTGACCTCTTCCCGGGGGTCGAGCTGCCGGCCCGCCGGCCAGGGATCCGACTTTCCATATCCAATGAGGTCCGGGGCCAGGACCCGGTAGCGGGAGCCGAGGGCGTCGAAGAGGAAATTCCACTCTCGGTGGGAGCCGCTGGAGCAGTGGGCCAGGATGATCGCGGGGCCCTCGCCCACGTCCCGGTATGCAATGGTCTTCCCGTCGACCTTGATCCTTTTCAACGCTTTACCTTTCAGTGAACCGGTAGCCGTGAGCCGTGAGCCGTGATGGCACACGCTCTGAATTCTGAGATGCGCAAAACCGGTTGAGTACCGGCCACGGGGGCGGGCAGGCGGGCAGGCGGGCCGACGGGCAGAGGCAGGTTCGTTGGGAGGATGGGGGAAATTGCGACACCTTCTCCCCTTTCATCGGGCGGTGTCA
>DASTEX010000488.1:0-7486 GCA_035709185.1 Gemmatimonadales bacterium | reverse complement strand
CGTAGACCGGGTAGGGGAAGGTGGCCCCGGCTCCGACCAGTCCGGTCTCGGAGCAGGCAGCCAGCCCGGTGACGGCCAAAACGGAAAGTGCGGCGGCGACCCGCAGGTACAGGCGCATACGGCCCCTCCATGGTCTGGTGGCGGAAACCAGCCGTCGGGTGGTCACGGAAACTGCACGGATGTGTCACGGATGTGTAACGAATGTCACGGGCTACCGCGTCGAGCCCTCCAGCGATGCGAACGGATCGCGGAAGAGCTGGTCCTCGTTGGAGGCGAACTCGAGAAGCGGGTGCACCCGGAGCTGCAGGGCCAGCTCGGGCGAGAGATGGAGGAGGTCCACCCTGAGGCCCCGAGCCTGGTGCTCCCTACAGAAGTCCCAGAGCCGCAAGGCCCCCACGGGATCGATCCCGGTCACCCGCGCGGCGTCCAGGAAAATGGCGCGGGCCCAGGGATGGAGCGCCAGCTCGCCGCGAAGCTGGGAGACGGCGGCACTGTCGAGCCTTGGGGGAAGGACACACGAAAGGATGGTCGTGAGTTGGGTCACGCGGGAAAGCTCAACTGGCAAAGTAACAGGGAGGTATTGAGGAGGTCTCAACTCAAGGACTAAACTCAAGGACTAAGGACTTGGGACTAAGCAAGTGCAGAGTGCAGATTGCAGATTGCAGAAGCAATGCTCTCAGGCCGATAGTTCTGCACTCTGCACTCATCAGTCTGCACTCTGCACTTGCTTAGTCCTAAGTCCTTAGTCCTTTCTTTGGGGAAACCAGCACCGGATGGTCGTGCCCCTGCCCACCTGGCTCTCCGCGCTTACCCATCCGCCGTGGGCCTCCACCAGGTGCTTCACGATGGCGAGCCCCAGTCCGGTGCCTCCCTCATCCCGCGAGCGGCCGGGGTCCACCCGGTAGAAGCGCTCGAAGATCCGGGGGAGATGCTCCGCCGGGATGCCGATTCCGGTGTCGGACACGGCAACGGTGACGCCGTTGTCCTCCGCGATGGTTTCGCACCGGATGGTGCCGCCCTCGGGGGTGAAGCGGATGGCGTTGTCGATCAGGTTCCCCAGGATCTGGCGGAAGCCGTCGGGATCGGCCCGAAGCTGCTCGGCGCCCTCCCCGACATCCACCACGAAGCCGAGTTTGTCGGTGCCGGCTTGGGCCGCCCGCGGCTGCCACGCGTCCCGGATGACGCTCGCCAGATCGAGCAGCGTCGGGCTGGGCTGCCAGCGGCCCGACTCGATCCGGGAGAGATCGAGCTGGTCGTCCACCAGCCGCTGCATCCGCTGCGAGTTGGTGAGGATTGTCTTCAGGAACTGCTGCCGGGTGGCGCGATCGGGATCTTCCGTCAACAGGGTCTCGGCGTATCCCGCGATCGACGTAAGCGGGGTCTTGAGCTCGTGCGAGACGTTGGCCACGAAGTCCCGCCGGACAATTTCCAGCCGCCGCAGCTCGGTGACGTCGTGCAGGACCAGCACAGCTCCTCCGGCCGGCAACGGCCGGCCGGTGACGAGGACCCGGCGCCCCTCGATCTCGAGCTCGTAGTCTTCGACCGGCTCGCCCCGGAGGCTGGCGTCGACCATTTCGCGCGCGGCGGGAGCGCGGAACAACTCCCGCAGATGGGGGAGGCGCTGACTGCCGGGGAAGCCTAACAGCCGCCGCGCGGCTGGATTGGCGGTGACGATGCGGCCCCGGCTGTCGCTCGAGAGCACCCCTTCCACCATCGCGTCGACCAGGGCCGAAGACTCGGCTCGGCCCTGCTGCACCGCCTCGACCCGGTCGACCAGCTGGTGATGCATCTCCCGGAGCGCCCGGCTGAGCTGCTCGATCTCGGTGATATCGAATCGGGGGAATCGAGGCGCCACGCCGGCCGGGATCTGCCGGGCCGCATCCGCGATCTGGCGGAGCGGCACCGCGATGGACCGGCCGGCCAGAAGCGCGAGCAGGGTGCCGGCGCCCAACGCCAGGAGCGCCCCCAGGAAGATCCCCCGCTGCGACCGGCCCGCCGCTTCCTCCAGCGCGGTCAGGTCACTCGCGACCCGCACCACCGGCGATCCGGGGATGGCGACCCACAGCCGCGGCGACCGCCCGGGCTCGGCCCGCACAGTCGTTCCGACCTGGCCGGCCAGCGCGGCCCGCACTTCCGGCAAATCAGACATCCGCGCCTCGCGAGCCAAGACCCCCGGGGGCGCCTGGTTGTCGGCCAGGGCCAGGCCCTGGGAGTTGATCAGGGTGACCCGGTGCGCCCGCAAGGCGGCCCAGCGGCCCACCATCCGAGGCCAGGCGTCCGGGTCCTCCGGCAGGGCGGCCTGGATCAGCCGCGCCTCCTCCGCCAGCGCGGCCTCGAGCTCTGCCGTCAGCTGCTTTCGCACCGCGGTGCGCGAGGCCCAGACCACCACCACCAGCGCGAACAGCAGCGCCGCGACCAAACCCAGTAACAGGCGGTTGGCGACCCTCACCGGACGGCGCTCCCGCGTTCCGCGCTCCGGAAGCGATATCCGAACCCGCGGACCGTCTCGATCAAATGGCCGGTTTCGCCCAGCTTGGCCCGGAGTCGCTGCACGTGCATGTCCACCGTCCGGGTCTGGATGTCAGGCTGCGCGTCCCACACGGCTTCGAGCAGCTGGGGCCGGGTCTGCACCCGGCCCTGCCGTTCCACCAGCGTGATCAGGAGACGGTACTCGGTGGCGGTCAGCAGAATCTCCGTCCCGTCGAGCACCACCCGGTGAGCCGAGCGGTCGATGGTGAGCGGGCCGGCCGTGAGCGAGCTGCCGGACGCTATGGCCGGGGCCTGCAGGCGCCGCAGGACCGCGGCCACGCGGAGGGTCAGCTCCTGGGGCGAGAACGGCTTGGTGAGGTAGTCGTCCGCCCCCAGGGTAAGTCCCCGAATGCGGTCGGTCTCTTCCCGCCGCGCGGTAAGAAGAATGACCCCAACGTCGCGGGTCTCGTCCCGGCTCCGCAACTCGCTCAGGACATCGTAGCCCGATACGCCGGGGAGCATCAGGTCGAGGATGACCACGTCGGGCCGCTCGTTCCGGGCGACCCGAAGCGCCTCCGCCCCGCTCGCGGCCGTGGTGACCCGGTATCCCGCCTTGGCCAGGTGGTAGGCCACCAGGGCGGTGATATCCGGTTCATCATCGACGACCAGGATCCGGTGCGTCATCCGTTCACTCCCGTCCCGCCGGCCCGCGCCGCCGGGCGGGCCCCCCCGCGCTCCCGGCTGCGGTCAAGCGCCCGATGCCGCTCGAGCTTCATCCCTTCCTCGCCGGCGAGCCCTTCGAGAATCGCGTTGAGCAGGCGCTCGTGCCGCCCGGTCCGAAACAGCCGGTACAGCACGAATTGGCCGACCGGAGTATCGCGGACGATGCCGGCATGGCGCAGCACGGTCAGGTGGCGGGACACGGTTGGTTGCGGGAGCTCGAGAATGGCCTGGAGATCCGAAACGAACAGCGGCGCCGCGGCCAGGCAGTTCACGATCCGGAGCCGGGTCGGCTCGGCGATCGCGAGCAGCAAGGTGGACGAATTGGGCCCGGGCATATGCGGCTAAACGAATACATCTCTACCCCGTTCCGGCGCAACTCGGACGGTCAGACCGTCTGACCGTCCCTTCCCGGAACCCCGCGATCCGGCGAAATTCCCCGGCCACCGTGACTTCCAGCACCGCAGCCATCACGGCGTTCATCAACGAGCGCCCGGTACGCGTCCCAACCGGCACGCGCGCGCTCGATGCCGTCCGGCTGCTCGATGCCGCCCTGGCGGTCCGGATCGAGTCGGGCGAAGGATATCTGACGGACGGCCGCGGCATCCGGGTCGACGGCGATGCAGTGCTGACCGGTGGCGCGATTGTCCGCGCCGTCATCACGGCCCGGCGCGCGGCGGAACCGGATGCTGACGCGTGAGCTGATCCAGCGGCTGCCCAAGGCCGAGCTCCACGTGCACCTGGACGGGTCGCTCCGCCCGTCCACCATGGTCGAGCTGGCCCGGAATGCCCGCATCGAGGTGCCCACCACCGATCCGGAAGCACTGCGCCGTTTCATGCGGGTGGACGATGCGCACGACCTGGAAGAGTTCCTCGCCCGGTTCGAGTACACCATCGGCCTGCTGCAGACGCCCGAGGCGATCGAACGGGTCGCCTACGAGATGGTGGAGGACGCGGCGGCCGACAATCTGCGCTACCTCGAGGTGCGATATTGTCCCTGGCTCAGCACCCGCGGGGGTCTGACGCTGGACCAGGTCATCGAAGCCGAATCCCGGGGCCTGGCCCGCGGCAGCCGTGATTTCGGCGTGCGAACCGGCATCATCAACTGCTCCCTGCGGCACTACCCACCGGACCGGTCGGTACAGATAGCCGAGCTGAGTGTCCGCTCCCGGCCGAAGGGAGTCGTGGGTTTCGACCTGGCCGGGGGGGAGGCCAGCCGGATGCCGGGTCTCCACGGACCGGCCTTCGACATCGCCGCTCGCGGGCTGCTCGGCATCACGGTGCATGCCGGCGAAGCTGCGGGCGCCGATTCGGTCGCCGAAGCGATTCATCGCTGCCACGCGATGCGGCTGGGTCACGGAACCCGGTTGTTCGAGGATCCCGCGCTCCAGGATTTCGTGCGCGACCGCCGCATTGCGGTCGAGATCAACATTACCAGCAACCTGCAGACCCGGGCGGTTCACTCCGCCGCGAGCCACCCGGTGCGCCGGTACCTCGATGCCGGCCTCAATGTCACCCTCTGCACCGACAGCTGGCTCATGTGCGGCATTACCCTGTCCGACGAGTACTGGCTGGCCCACCGGGAGTTGGGATGCACCCGCGAGGAGATCGACGGCATGATCCTGAATGGATTCGAGAGCGCGTTTCTCCCCTGGCCTGAGAAGCGGGAGCTGGTCGCGCGGGTGCGGGACGAGCTGGAGTCGTTGCGGTGAGCGGCCTCTGGGTGCTTCAGACCGCCGCCGAGCGGCTGGCGCAGGCCCAACAGGGACTCGACACGCCGCTGCCTCAGCGGCTGATCGGTCTGCTCGGCATGGCCACCATGCTGGGACTGGCCTTCCTGCTCTCGTACGACCGCAAGCGGATCAATTGGCGGCTGGTGGCCGCCGGTCTCGGTCTCCAGCTCGCCTTCGCGATCATCGTGCTCAAGACCGGGCCGGGGCGCGCGTTCTTCAGCTGGGTGGGTGGCCTCATCACGGGGCTGCTCGGGTTCCAGGAACAGGGCGCCCGGTTCGTCTTCGGCAACCTGGTCAGGAACCAGGTCCCGGTCGGCGCTCCCGTTGCCGGGGGCGGTCTCGATACCTCGGCGGGAATGGTGGCGGAGACCGGCGCCTTCTTCGCCTTCAGCGTGCTTCCCACCATCATCTTTTTCAGCGCGCTGATGAGCGTGCTCTACTACCTGGGCGTCATGCAGCTGATCGTGAAGGGGCTCGCCTGGGTGATGCAGAAGACCCTGCGCACCTCGGGCGCGGAAACGCTGTCCGCCTCGGGCAACATCTTCCTGGGCCAGACCGAATCGCCGCTCCTGATCAAGCCGTTCGTCGCCACCATGACCCAGAGCGAGCTGATCACGGTGATGGTTGGCGGCTTTGCGACGGTGGCCGGCGGAGTCCTGGCCGCCTATGTGGGCATGCTTTCGGGGTATTTCCCCAACATCGCCAGCCATCTGCTCGCGGCCAGTGTCATGAACGCGCCGGCGGGTCTGCTCCTCTCCAAGATGCTGCTGCCGGAGACCGGCACGCCGGTGACCCGGGACTCGCTCGCCATCGACGTGGAAGCCGCCAAGGCCGAACGCCCCCGGCTGCTCAGCCCCAAGTCGCTGCGGCTGAGCACCGGCTCCAAGGAGTCGAGTGTCATCGAGGCCGCGGCCAACGGCGCCGCCCAGGGTGTGCAGCTGGCGATCAACGTGGCGGCGATGCTGATGGCCTTCGTGGCACTGGTCGCCTTGCTCAACTTCCTGCTCGGTTGGGCCGGTGGACTGGTCGGACTGCCCCAGCTCAGCCTTCAGGGCATCCTCGGCTTCCTCCTCCGGCCGCTCGCCTGGGTCATGGGTGTGCCCTGGCAGGACACCGCCTACGTCGGCAGCCTGATCGGCCTCAAGACCACTCTCAACGAGTTCGTGGCCTACGCCCAGTTCGCGTCGGACCTGGGCAGTGGCGCGGCTCTTTCTCCCCGGAGCGCCATCATCTGCACCTACGCCCTGCTTGGCTTCGCCAACTTCTCGTCCATCGCGATTCAGATCGGCGGCATCGGCGGCCTGGCGCCGGAACGGCGCGGGGAGATTGCCCGTTTCGGGCTCCGCGCCATGATCGCGGGTAACCTGGCGGCCATGCTGTCCGCCTCGCTGGCCGGGATGCTGATATGAGCTCGGAATCGGGCAGGGCCGAGCTCATCGCCACCGCGGCCGCGACCGTCGCCTCCCGGCTTGGCCCCCGCCGCCCCGGCGTCGCGATCGTGCTGGGATCCGGGTTCGGGGTCGTGGCCGAGAAGGTCACCGACGCCCTCCGCATTCCCTACGGCGACATTCCCGGGTTCTTCGTTCCCACGGTGGAAGGCCACAAGGGGGAACTGGTGGCCGGCACCCTGGCCGGGCGCGAAGTGCTGCTCCAGAGCGGCCGGTTCCACATGTACGAAGGACACACGGCCGACGAGGCGGCCTTTCCGGTCCGGGTGTTCGCGACCCTCGGGGTGCGCACCCTGATCGTGACCAACGCGGCGGGCGGGATCCGGCCCACCTTCGCGCCCGGCACCGTAATGCTCATCCGGGACCACATCAATCTCACCGGACGGACGCCCCTGACCGGTCCCGTCCTGCCGGGCGAGGAGCGCTTCCCCGACCTGTCGGTGGCCTATGACGTGAAGCTGCGGCGCATCGCGTACGAGGTCGCGGCCAGGCAGGAACAGCACGTGGAAGAGGGGATCTATGCGGGATTGCCGGGCCCGAGCTACGAGACGCCCGCCGAAATCCGCTACCTGGAGCGGATCGGGGCCGACGCCGTCGGCATGTCCACCGTCATGGAGGTCATCGCCGCCCGGAGCCGCCGGCTCAAGGTGTTAGGCATCTCCACCATCACCAATCTGGCGGCGGGGCTCGTGGTCGGGAAGCTCTCGCACGCCGAGGTGATGGAAGTCGCCGCTCACGTGGGAGACCGCGTGGCCCGGCTGATCGAAGGAGTGGTCGCCGAGACCGAGTGATTCACCGGGCCGTGGCCGGCGCCCAGCCCGGGCGAGGAGGCGATGGCTCGCTGGAGATAGTCGAGCGCCTGCGTGACGGCCGCTTCCAGCGGCTGTCCCATGGCGAGTCCGGCGGTGATCGCGGCGGAGAGGGTACAGCCGGTCCCATGGGTGGAGCGGGTGGGGATCCGCCGGTGAGGATAGCGCCGGACTGTTTCGGCCGTGACCAGCAGGTCAACCAGATCGTCGCCCTCGAGATGCCCGCCCTTGATGAGCGCGGCGCCCGCGCCGAGCTGGAGCAGGCGCCGGGCAGCGGCCAGCATGCCGGCTTCATCCCCAACCGGCT
>DASTEX010000487.1:0-5558 GCA_035709185.1 Gemmatimonadales bacterium | reverse complement strand
GTCACCCGGACATCCAGCGCGCCATGCCCGTTGATCGACCCGGCGAACACTTCGCTCTTCGACTCCTTCTCTACCGGAATGGATTCGCCGGTGATGGGCGACTGATCGACGGCTGAAGTACCCGAGACCACCAGACCATCGAGCGGCACTCGCTCACCCGGCCGCACCACGATCGTCTCGCCCGGGTCGATCTCCGCCACGGGGACGGTGAGCACCTGGCCTTCGCGTCGTACCGCCGCTTCGCGCGGGGCCAGCTTCATCAGGGCATTGATGGCCCGGCGGGCCCGCCCCATGGCGTAACTCTCGAGCAATTCCGCCACCGAGAACAGGAACATCACCGCCCCGGCCTCGGCGAATTCACCCAACACGATGGCGCCGAGCGCGGCGATGGTGACCAGGACGTTGATGTCGAGCGCGACATCGCGGACTGCCCGCAGCCCTTTAGGAACCACGTACCAGGCCCCCGCCACAGTGGCCAGGAGCCACAGCGGAACCGGTGAGAGGGGCGCACCGACCCACGCGATCACCTGGGCGGTGGCGAGCAGAATTCCGGAGATCGCGGCCGCGATCAGGCGTCCCCGATGCACCCGTCGCTGATCGACCGACTCGTCCCGGACCTGGTAGCCGGCCGATCGGATTGCCATCGCCACGTCGGCGTTGCCGAACTCGGCCTGGCGGGCCACGCGGACGGTTCCGCCCATCACGTCGACCTGCACCGCCCGCACGCCATCCAGAACACAGACCGCGCGCTCGATCGCCGCGGCGCAGCTGGCGCAGTCCATCCCCGAGACCCGGAACTCCCGGACCGGGGCGGCGGCGCTGGCAGTCAATACCGGCTTAGAGCTGCTCTTCGACATGCTCGAACCCATCGGAGACCAGCCGCCCGATGTGATGGTCGTCGAGCCGGTAGTAGATGGTCTTGCCGTCCTTGCGGCTGCGGACCAGCCGGAGCTGCCGCAGCACGCGAAGTGAGTGCGACACCGCCGACTGGCTCATGCCGAGGGCCACGGCGAGATCGTGGACGCAGAGCTCCGAGCGGGCGAGCGCATGAACCAGCCGCAGCCGGTTGGGATCGCCCAAGGCGCGGAAGGTTTCGGCCAGCAACAATACGGCCTCGGCAGGCTTCATCTCCTCCCGGGCGCGCCGGACTTTTTCGAGGTCGAGGACCTTTTCGAGGTCCGCGGTTGCAGCGGCATGCAGGGCAGTCATTGGCTGAACTCCGAACACTTGAACACGTATTCATGTGTAATCGATGAGGGGGAAGGGGGCAAGTGGGTACTCGCCGGAAGGGTCGGAAGAGTCGGAAGGAGTCGGAGGGTCGGAAGAGTCCGTAAGGGGGTCGCAAACGACCCGAGTGGGTACTCTGGCCAACGACTTTTACGACTCTTCCGACCCTTCCGACTCAGTTCTATCGACGCCGCGCCACCAGTGCCAGGTACTTCTCCCGCGGCTCACCGGTCCACCCGTTGATCCCATGCCTGGGGAGCCACACCGCGTGGACGTAGAGCACGAGCAGCAGCAGCGAACCGAGGAAGCCCCAGGCCAACGGCCGGCCGCCCAGCTGGAGCAGGCCGGCGAAGATCGCGGTAAACAGCACCACCTTCAGCACCCGGCGCCAGCGGGGCTTCCAGCTTTCGAAATGGCCGAAGCAGAAGGTGCCCAGCACCAGCAGACCGAGGTAGAGACTCAGATCGAACCAGTACACGGAAGTTATCCAGCTCATGAGAACAGTCCTGCCACCTGGGTCACCAGAAACGTGACGAGGAAGCCGAGCACCAGCGGCAACAGCGTGGCCACCGTGGTCCACCGGGCGCTGCCGGTTTCCCGGTAGATGGTGTAGATGGTGGTGGAGCACGGGTTATGGAGCAGACTGAACAGCATGAGGTTCAGGCCGGTGAGCAGGGTCCACCCGCCGGCGCGCAGCAGATCGCCCACGGCCTCGGGTGAGTCGAGCTCGAACATCACGCCGGCGCCCGGGCCCACCCCGACCGCGTTGGTGGCGAGCACCGTCAGCATCAGCACGGTCGGGATCACGATTTCGTTGGCGGGAATCGCCACCACGTAGGCCAGCAGAATCACCCCATTGAGCCCGACCAGCAGGCCGAAGGGCGTAAGCCCGTCGATCAGGTGCCGGGCGATGCTCTCGCCGCCGACGTTGATGTTGGAGATCAGCCAGATGGCGGCGCCGGCCGGGGCCGCGAACACAACGGCCCGCCACAGCACGATCAGGGTGCGATCGATCAGCGAGGTATACAGCGTCTGGAGCACCCGCGGCGGACGATACGGCGGGAGCTCGAGACTGAAGCTGGTGGCCTCGCCGCTCAGAACCGTGCGGGTGAGCAGCCACGACACGCCGAACATGAAGCCGACGCCTAACAGCGCGATGCCGACGACGGCGCCGGCGGCCGTGAGGCTGGCCAGGTGGGCCGGGGCCAGCGTGCCCAGGAAGATGGACGCGATCAGGATCTGGGTGGGCCAGCGACCGTTACAGAGCGAGAAGTTGTTGGTGATGATCGCCACCAGCCGCTCGCGCGGGCTGTCGATGACCCGGGTGGCCACCACGCCGGCGGCGTTGCAGCCGAACCCCATGCACATGGTCAGCGCCTGTTTGCCGTGGGCCCCGACCCGCTGGAACATGCGGTCGAGGTTGAAGGCCACCCTCGGCAGGTAGCCGAAATCCTCCAGCAGCGTAAAGAGCGGGAAGAAGATCGCCATGGGCGGCAGCATCACGCTCACCACCCAGGCCGTCGCCAGGTAGACCCCGTCGAACAGGAACCCCGAAAGCCACCAGGGCAGGCTGATCGCCGCCCCGAGGTTCTTGAGGACCGGATGCAGCTGGTCGATCAGGACCGACGCCAGCATGGCCGACGGGACGTTGGCGCCGGCGATGGTGATCCAGAACACCAGCGCCAGGATCAGTCCCATCAGGGGAAAGCCGAACCACCGGCTGGTGAGCAACCGGTCGAGCGTGCGGTCAAAATCGAACCGGGCCCGTCGCATGCCGCGCATCAGGCTGCGGCCGGCGATCGCCTGGGCCGCACCGTAGAGCGTCTCGCTGACCCGGTCCTGGAAATCGGCCGGCAGACGCCACCGCAGCCCGCGGGCCCGGGCGAGCACTGTCTCGGCGTCGCTGGACGACACCGGGCCGGCGGCGGGACTCCACGGCCGGCCCTGCTCGTCCCCGGCAAAGATCCCGATTTCACCGTTGCGCACCGCGGCTTCGATCCGCTCGTCCGCGTTGAGCAGGCGGAACGCCACCCACCGCGGATTGGGGAGACCGGGGAAGGTCGATTCGATGACTCCGACCAGCTCTCCGACCGCGGCCTCGATTTCGGGCGGATGATTGCGGACCCGGAAGGGGGAAGTCCGTTCAGCCCCGGTGGCCACCCGGTCAATCGCGGCGAGCAATTCGGGCAGGCCTTCCTTGCGGCGCACGGCCGCAGCAACGACCGGCACCCCCAGCTCCCGTGACAACCGCTCGGCGTCGACCGCGATGCCGTGCCGCCGGGCTTCGTCCATCAGGTTGAGGCAGACCACCACCCGATCGGTGATCTCGAGAATCTGGAGCACCAGGTTGAGGTTTCGTTCCAACCGCGTGGCATCGACCACGACCACGGTGACATCCGGCTCGCCGAAGAGGATGAAGTCGCGCGCGACCTCCTCATCGGTGCTGCCCGCCTGGAGCGAGTAGGTCCCGGGGAGGTCGACCACCTTCACCTTCTTCTTGTCGTGCTCGAAGACGCCTTCGGCGCGGGCCACGGTTTTTCCGGGCCAGTTGCCGGTGTGCTGTCTCAGACCGGTCAGCGCATTGAAGACGGTGCTCTTGCCGGTATTGGGATTACCCGCCAGGGCAATGAGATAGTCCCAGGACCCCGGGGCTACGCCGAGCTGGATCAGGTTGGCGGCGCGATTGGCACTGCAGCCGCGGCAACCGGGGCCGGTGTGATTGTGCTGGACCACGGGAAGCAGGCCGGTCATGCCGCGGCCTCGGGCTTCCGCTCGCGCCTTACCTGGATCCATTCAGCCTGTTCACGACGGAGACCGATGAGAGCACCCCGGATGTCGTACGCGATGGGACTTCCGCTGGCGCTCCGCATGACCGCGCGGATGGTCGTGCCGGGAACGACGCCGAGGTCGAGCAGGCGGCGCCGCTGAGGCCCCCGGCAGGCCGCGGAGATTCCAACCACCGCGGCCGACTCTCCGATATCGAGCGCAGCCAGCGTGATGACCGTCGGATCAGCCTTAGCCGGGTGCTGCACCGCCTGGACCGTGACGTTGGCGGCCAGTCCCCGCGCCAGGCTGCGGTGCTGGTTGTCGTAGACATAGGCCACGCGCTCGGGAGTGACCTCCCGAATCTCGAGCACCTGCCCCAGCGTCATGCCGGCGTCGAGCAGCTTCTGAAATACCTCGGGGGGCTCGTCTTCCAGATGCACCACCTGGACAAAATCACCCACGGCTGCGCGGCTCAGGGGAAGGCCGATGGCGGCGGGCATCTCGCCAGTTGCGGTGGGAATGGGATCGCCATGCGGATCGAAGACCGGATGGCCCATGCGGTGAGCCAGCCGCTCGGTCTCCGCTTCGGTGAGCAGGTGCTCCCGGCGCTCCGCCTCCTGGTGCCACTGCCCCGGGGCCATGCCGGTGCGATCGGCCAGGAACCGCTCGAGCAGCCGGTGGGTGCGCAACACCCGGAGCGCATAACTGCGCCCGGTCTCGGTGAGCGCGTAGTCCTCGTTTCGAAGGGTGATCAGCTCGAGCTCCTGGGCGCGCTCGAGAATGGCGTGCGCCTTCCCCCGGCCGGTGTCCAGCATGCCGGCCAGGCTCTCGAGGGTACCGGGGACGCCGCGAATTTCGCAGTCGTACAGGTGCTTCAGGAGGTCTTCGACCAGCTCCCGATTGCGCAGGCGACGCAACCGCCTCGCCCGGGCGACGAACCCGGTGCGCGGCCACAGAACGATCACGCCAGCGAGAACCAGAACGAGCAGGATGAACAGCGGCGGCATACGCACTCAGGTCGACGGAACCGGCAATCTCCCGGCATTAATAGGACCACACAACAATATTAGGCTCGCCTAAATTGGTCAACCTTGCTATGAGCTGTCGTTAACTATCTGGATTTTAATGATTTAGACTACGGGCCTCTGGAGGAGCGTCAGGAAAGGCGTAATGATCCGCTCGGTCATCCCCCAGAGAATCCCCTCCTGCAGCCGGTAGCCCGGCCGGGACAGTGCGAGGTCGCGCGCGGTGATCTCGTAATCCCCGTACACACCCGGAGCGAGCAGTTCCTCCAGCGTCACCCACCAGGTGCTGGCCACTTCGAGGTTGGGGAACAGGACCGGCCGGTCCTCCAGGAGGAACACGAACGGGCGAACGGTGATCCGCGGAAGCACAGCGGTCGTCGGAGCGAGGTCGTCGAGCGATGTGATCAGGTGGGAGGGGGGCAGATCGATCCCGACTTCTTCGAAGGTTTCCCGGATGGCGGTGCTGAGCAAGTCGGCATCGGCGGGGCTCTTGCGACCACCCGGAAGTCCGAGCTGTCCCGACCAGGGATCGCCGTCGCG
>DASTEX010000486.1:0-2973 GCA_035709185.1 Gemmatimonadales bacterium | reverse complement strand
CTGGGTACTGGGTGGCCGTACGGAGTCTTCGTACCTGGCACTCAGTACCCAGTACTCAGTCCTGCGCAGGCAATAGCAGGGGCTGGGCTGCCTGGAGGAACCGGAGCAGCGTGGCTTCTTCCCCGCTCAACTCCGATCGATCGCCGTTCCGGCTGCATTCCGCCAGCCACAGCTGATACAGCTCTTCGTTCTGGTGGGCCTCGAGCACGGCGGGGTGGATGTAACACTTGCGGCAGATGCCGGGGGTGTTCCCCAGGTGGACCGCCACCTCCCGGGTCGCTTCCACCATGGCCGAGCGTCCGGGCACGCCGATCGTGATCTCCGGCAGACCGGCGAGGTGCCGCGCAGCCAGCAGCGTGCCGTACCAGGTCCGGAAATCCTTGGCGGTGAAATCCTGCCCGGCGATGTCGCGCAGATAGCGGTTGACGTCGGATGAGTTGATTGGCTGGGGTTCGCCGTTGTCGTCGAGATACTGGAACAATTCCTGTCCCGGCAGGTCCCGTAACCGCCTCACCAGTTGCGCCAGCCGCCGGTCGCTGATTCGCACCGCGTGCTTCTTTCCGCTCTTGCCGGGAAAGCGGAAATGCACGGCGCCGCCTTCGACCTTCACGTGCCGGGTGCGGAGAGTGGTGAGACCGAAGGAGTTGTTCTGCCGGGCGTACTCCTCGTTGCCCACCCGGATGAAGGTGGTCTCGAGCAGGCCGACGATGATGGCCAGCACCTTCTCCCGGGGAAGTCCCGGGCGCGCCAGGTCCTGCTGCACCTGCTCCCGGATACGGGGCAGCGTACTGGCGAACAGCTGCATCCGCTCGTACTTGGTCTCGTCCCGCACGGCGTGCCAGCGGCGGTGATAGCGATACTGCTTCCGACCCTTCGCGTCTCTGCCGGTGGCCTGCAAATGGCCGTTAGGCACCGGGCAGATCCACACGTCGGTCCAGGCCGGGGGAATGGCGAGCGCGCGGATCCGCTTGAGGGTGGGCCGGTCCCGGACCGGCTGGCCGTCGGGCCCGGTATAACTGAAGCCCGAGCCGGCCCGCCGGCGCCGGATGCCGGGGAGGATGTCGCTCACATATTGCAGATTGACGGCGCGGGCCGCGTCCGGCGGCTCCATGAAGGCCGCGGCCCGCCGGTGGCGCCTCACGTGACGCTTCGGCATTGTCCCCCGCGAAGGGTGGGGATCATCTCAAGCATGATCCCGTTGGGCGCCGGTTTGATGAAGGCACTCGGACATACCACCTCGGGCTCGGGATTAGCATGGGAGCAGGAGACGGCCGGCTCCCTCCACTACCTAGAGACGAAGCAGGTTCGCTGGTATGTCCCTCGGACGGCGTTGATGGGGTACCGCCCGCGAGACTAAGTTGGTCTCCTCATGCCGCCCAGTCCGCTCACCCGCGTCCGCAAGCTTTGCCTGGCCCTTCCCGAAGCCCACGAGGTGATCGCGTGGGGTGAGCCGACCTTCCGGGTCCGCAACAAGCTCTTCGCGATGTATGCCCACGCCGACAACCATCACGGGGCGGGACGGCATGCCGTCTGGTGCAAGGCGACGCCGATGACCCAGGACCTGATGATCCGGGCTCGACCGGACCGCTACTTCTCGCCGCCCTACGTGGGGCCGTCGGGCTGGGTGGGAGTGGTGCTCGATCGAGAGACCGACTGGGCGGCGCTGGAGGACCTGCTGCGGGATGGGTGGAAGATGACGGCGCCGAAAAAACTGGTGGGAGATGGTCGAAGACCGTCGAAGACGGCACTGCAAGGTCGAAGACAGTCGAAGGCAGTCGAAGACGGTCGAAGGAAGTCGAAGGCAGTTCAACGACCGCGGAAGAGGTAAAGCTGTCTTCGACCATCTTCGACTGTCTTCGACTGTCTTCGACCACTTACCCGAAGTACTCCCCCCACCGCCGATCGACGAGCTTCACGATCTCCTCCGGCATCGACACCGGCTCCGGGTAGCCCGTCTTCCAGCTGGCGTCGATCCCGATCCGGCCCCGGTACACCGGCCGAGCGCCGATGAATTCCTGCGACTCCGCCACCAGGTCACGGGCGGGATCGAAGCGGGTGAAGATGCCCCACATCAGGCTCGGCTCGCGATCGAGATCCACGTCCTCGCTGACCGTCACCACGAAACGCACCGCGCCGAGGCCGTCCCAGCGCACCAGCCGCTCGAGCAGCGCGCGAGCCTCGGTCCGGGCCTGGACCACCAACCAGCCACCGGCCAGGAGCCGGGCGCGGGCGACCCGGCGGTCGAACTCCTCCAACGGGGGAAGTGTGGCCGGCGGCTCGGAGGGATTGATCACGTCGCCGGTGGCGTCGAACACCAGCTTGCTCCCGACATGCATCCGGTAGGAGGTGTAGTCGAGCGTATCGAGCGGCGTGATCGGGAGCAGCAGCATCCGCTCTTCCGGATCACACCGGTGCCAGATCTCCTTGAGCAGAGCGTCGAACCGGCGGGGATTCACGTCCTCCCGGACCATCACCGTCACCTTGGTGAGCGCCAGTTGGCCGGTGCCTAACAAGTTGAACGCGGTCTTGAGGACCTCGCGGGGATGACGCTCCCGGACCGACACGCCCAGCAGGTTGTGGAAGCTCGCGTTCTCGTGGGCGTAGAGATCCACCACGTTGGGGTTGATCATCCGGATCAGGGGGCCGATCATCTCGCCCGCGGCCACGCCCATCACCTTGTCTTCCTGGGGCGGCTTCCCCACCACCGTAGCCGGATAGAGGGCGTTCCGGCGCCGGGTGATGGCGCTGACCCGGAACACGGGGAATTCGGCGGCCTCGGAGTAGTGCCCGAAATGATCGCCGAACGGTCCTTCCATCCGCCGCTCAACCGGGGGGACCACGCCTTCGATGATGATGTCGGCGTCGGCCGGCACGGCGATCGGAATGGTGCGCCCCTTCACCATGCGGGTGGGCGCGCCCCGGAGAAATCCGGCGAAGGCCAGCTCATCCATGTCCTCGGGCAGCGGGAGGATC
>DASTEX010000485.1:0-11203 GCA_035709185.1 Gemmatimonadales bacterium | reverse complement strand
CCAGTACCCGGGTGCTCGAATGTTTCTCCCGGCGCTCGTCGAGGGTTTCCAGCAGGTTGGAGCCGGGCATGCTCACGTCGAGCAGCACGACGTCCACCGCCACCGCCGCGAGCAGCCGGAAGAGCTCGGCGGCGGTGGGCGCCTCACCAGTCACCAGGATGCCGGCTCCTTCACTGGCGATCCGGCGGAGGCCTTCCCGGACGATGGGATGGTCATCGGCGATAGCGACGCGGATCATGAGGCCTCCCCGGCCGTGAGCGGAACTTTGAGGGAAACGGTAGTGCCCCGACCGGATCGTCCGGTGACGCGCACTTCGCCTCCGCTGGCGAGCGCTCGCTCCCGCATGCCGATCAGTCCCAGCGACGCCGTTCCTTCCATCTGCTCCGGCCGGATGCCGACCCCGTTATCGATCACCTCGAGCCTGAGCAGTCCGTTCTCCTGGCCCAGACGGATCTCGACCCGGGTAGCCCCGGAATGCCGGGCCACATTGGTGAGTGACTCCTGGAGGATCCGGAAGGCGGAGCTTCCGAGATCATCCGGGATGGCGGCCCCTTCCGCATTGACCTCGATCAGGACATCGATGCCGGTCCGGGCGCCGAACTCCTGTCCCTGCCACTCGAGGGCGGCGGCCAGCCCCAGCTGATCCAGAATGCTCGGGCGCAGCTCGGTGGCAATCCGCCGCACGGCGCGAAGGGTACCGTCGATCCGTTCGATCAACGATGCGCAGTGGGGCCGGACTTTATGATCCCGGGGCAGGCGGCGCCTCAGCCAGGCGATGTCCAGCCGGAGACTGGTCAGTGCCTGTCCCAGCTCATCGTGAATTTCCCGGGCGATGCGGGTTCGCTCCTCTTCGCGGACCTGCTGCAGGCGGGCGGCCAGGGCCCGGAGCTGCTCCCGGGAAGTCCGGATTTCCTCCTCGGCCCGGTATCGGTGAGTCACGTCCCGTTGTACCCCGAAGTGCCCGACGATCCGGCCGTGAGCGTCGTGGATGACCATGTAATCGCCCTCGACCCGGAAGGCGCTTCCGTCCAGACGGCGCTCATCGGTCTCGTTATGTACCCGGCCCTGGTCGAAGAACCTGCGCCAGCGGGTCTTGGCCGAGGTCAGATCGTGCGCGAAGAAATGGGCGGGCGTCCGGCCCAGCAGCTCGTCGGCGGACGAGGCGTTGAACTGTGCGACCATGGCGGAATTGACTTTCGTCAGCCGCAGATGCTCGAACACGAAGTCCATCACCTCATCTTTGTCGACGTGGTCCCCCCACTCGACGGGCTCATCCAACGTCATGATGAAGAACCCGTCGAGTGACTGGGAGAAGAACAGCTCCAGCAATTGTTCGTTTTCCAGACCTGCCGGTGGAGTCATCGGGTCGCTGCCCCCTGAAGAAGGATGCAAGATACCCGAGGCTCCCCTAGAAGGCCTTGCGGGGCTCTCCGTAGATCAGATTGTCGAGCACCACCAGGTCCAGGGTGCCGCCCGCGCTTATGTCATCAACTCCCGCGCCCAGCGCCCCGGTTCCCAGGGTGACGCGGACCCGGGCGATGATCGCCTCGTCGAACGTGACGCCGAGGAAGGTCAGCCCGGCCTCGTCGGTCCGGACCGGGCTGGCGAAGGTGCCGAGGCTGGTGCCGTCCTGACCGAAGAGCTCGATGGTGGTCTTATCCGCTACGTCCACGTCGCTCAGTACGATTCCGAATCCGTTGACCACGGCCGGATTGGGCAGTCCCGCCACCTGGAAGACCTGATCGAACTGGTTGCTGCCGACCGGCGCAAAGAGCACGTCCGGACTGAAGGGATTGAATTCATCCGCATACGTTGGGTTAACCTCCTTGAACCGGGTGGAGTCGTTGCGGAAGCCGGTCCCCGACGTGGTGAACAATGCGCCCGCCTTCACCGCCGTATTGAAGAAGACCGCCGGAAAGTCATTCCGGTTGTTGAACGGGATGGCCCCGGCTCCGTCCCACCCGATTTCACGCCGGCCGGCCGGCTGCTCGCCCTCCGTGCCGCCGTTCGACGGGCCGAGCGCCGCCCGGAAGGCCTCCACCGTCACCGTGATATCGCCGCTGGCGCTGTACACCGTCGCCTCGGGCAGCGGATCCGGCTGCGGTCCAATGACCTCTTCATCGTCGCAGCCCACCAGCAGTCCTACGACGGCGAGTCCCAACCATTTCCTGCCGAACATTGTTGCTCTCCCCTTGGTAAGGAGCCGGGGCCGCGCCCTCGCGCCTCCCGGGCCTCCACGTGAAAACCGAACGACCGGACCGGCCGGTCCTCCGGAGGCGGGAAAGAGTACCGGTGGGGCAACTGGCGCGGGATCGGAGCGATGAGAGGTTGGCAGTGGGCTTTCGCGGAACCCGGCCGTAGGCGAAGCGATTACAGGAATACTACGGAGTAGACAGACCTGTCTCATCACCCTAGCGTGTACCGACCGTCTGCTCCGGTTCGTCCGGTGGAGGCCGGACGGATGGTCCTTTAACCGGAGGGGAATGATGTCCCTGCACCTGACCTGCATCGTGGATGGCTGTCAGCAGCGCCTGCGGGCCGACACCGAGCCGGAGCTGCTCGACCAGGTGGCTCGGCATGCGGCCGAAGCGCATGGAATCAGCGACGTGCCGCCGGACCTGCTGCAGCAGGTTCGCGAGGCCATCCGGGAGGAGTGAGTGCGGGTCGTTTCCGTCAATGTGTCGCCCGGCCGGGTGGTCACCTGGCAGGGACGGCCGATCACCACCGGGATCTTCAAGGAGCCGGTCGAGGAGCGGGTCGGGATCCGAGAGACCGGCCTCGACGGCGACCGCCAGGCCGACCGGGCCGTTCACGGCGGGCCGTTCAAGGCCGTCTACGCATACTCTCTGGAACACTATCACTGGTGGCAGGAGCAGCTCCGGATGGAGCTCTACCCGGGCTCCTTCGGCGAGAATCTCACGATTCGCGATTTTCCCGAAGACCAGGTCGCCGTGGGAGACGTGTTCCAGCTGGGCACGGCCCGATTGCAGGCGGTCCAGCCCCGTCTACCGTGCTTCAAGCTGGGGATCCGCTTCGGCACCCAGCGGGTGGTGAAACAGTTCCTGCAGAGCGGCCGGTTCGGGATCTACTTCCGGGTACTGGAGGAGGGCGAAGTGGCCGCCGGCGACGCGCTGAAGTGGCTGCACCGCGACCCGCGGCAGGTGCCGGTCCCGTCCCTGGTCCGGCTGCTGCAGCCGGCCACGTTCGACCGGGCGCTGGCCGAGTCGGCCGCGGAGCTGCCCTCCCTTCCGCCGGAGTGGCGCGAGCTGCTCACCGAGCGGGCCGGCCTGGCGGGGATGCGGTGAGCGAGTCCGCCGCGCGGGAGCGGATCGTCGAGACAGCGAGCGAGCTGTTCTACCAGCACGGCATCAACAACGTCGGCATCGACCTGGTGATCGCCCGGTCGGGGGTCGCGAAGATGACCCTGTACCGTCATTTCCGCTCCAAGGACGACCTGGTGCTGGCAGTCCTGGCCAAGATCAACCACGACCTCTTTGCCTGGCTTCGCGCCCGGGTCGCCGCCTCGCGGGTGCGGGCCCGGAACCGGCCGCTGGCGGTCTTCGATGCCCTGGAAGAGTGGTTCGAGACCAAAGAATTCCGGGGCTGCCCGTTCATCAACACCGCGGCCCAGCTGAACAACCCCGGCCACCGGATTCACCGGGCGGCCTGGGGATATCAGCAGAATCTGCGCGGCCTGTTCCTGGAGTTGCTGCGCGAGGCCGGCCACCGGGAGGCCCCCTCGCTGGCCGACCAGCTGCTGCTGCTGGCGGATGGCGCCATTGTGCGGGCGGCCATGGAAGGCGACAGCGGCGCGGCCCGGCCGGCGCGGCGGGCGGCCGCGCGGCTGCTGGAGGACTGAAGCAGACCCGCTGAAACCGTTTTCAGTCCTCCCGTTGCAGCTGTTAGGCGTTCCGGAATGGAGCGCTCCGTTGCTTCCGAAGCACTGATTAACGAAAGCGCCGGCTCATCCGTACAGGCGCAGAGCATTCACGAGCAGGCCGGGGGGGACCATGATCCGCGCGAAGTGGCAGCTGCGTTTCTTCGCTGGCCTCCAGTGGTGGCAGGTGGTACTGGGGATCCTGGCGTTCTGGTCCCTGTTCGCCGTGCTGTCCATCGTCCAGGAGGCCCTGGTGTACCGGGAGCACGGCGTCACCGTGCCGTGGCCCCGGATCGTGGTGCTGCAGTTCGTCCAGTG
Source organism: Gemmatimonadales bacterium (assembly GCA_035709185.1). Lineage (GTDB taxonomy): Bacteria > Gemmatimonadota > Gemmatimonadetes > Gemmatimonadales > GWC2-71-9 > SZUA-320. The sequence goes on along the minus strand of DASTEX010000485.1, from coordinate 7,008 downwards.
GTGGAGCTGGGCGCCCCTGACCCCGCTGGTGTACCTGCTGGTCCGGCGATTCCCGATGAACCGGCGGGAGTGGCGGTCCATCGTGGTCACCTACGCGGCCGCGGCCCTGGTCACGCTGCTGCTCAATGCCGCCATCATGTCGGTGGCGTCGGCGGCGCTGCAAGCGCCCATCTGGCCCCGGCTCTTCGGATACTGGCTCAATTGGCAGGTGGCGGAGATCAAGCCGCTCACGGCTCTGTACCCGGAACATCTCGAGCGGCTCTCGGTCTTCGATCCCATGGTGTTCTTCCTGGTCGTGATCGCGGCCCACGCGGCCCTGCATTATGACGTCGCGCGCGACCGGGAGCGGGAGGCCCGCCGGCTGAATGCCCAGCTCGCCAGTACCCGGCTCGACATGGTCACGATGCAGCTGCAGCCGCACTTCCTGTTCAACACGCTGAACACCATCTCGGGGTTCGTGCGCCGGGATCCGGCCCGGGGCGACCGGATGATCAACGGTCTGGCCAGCCTGCTGCGGACCTCGCTCCTGCCGGACCGGCCCCAGCTGGTTCCGGTCTCGGAGGAATTGACCTTCATCCAGGATTATCTCGAGCTGCAGCAGGCCCGCTTCGAGAGCCGGCTGTCGGCCCGGATCCATGTGGGCTCCGGCGCGGAGCGGGGTCTGGTCCCCACCTTCGTCATCCAGCCGCTGCTGGAGAACACGGTCCGGCACGCCGTGATCCCCTACTCCGCGCCGGTGGAAGCGGTCGTCCGCATCGCCCGGCTGGGCGACCGGTTGAAGATCGTGGTCGAGGACGACGGCCCCGGGCTCCCGGTGGAGGATCCCGCGTGGCTGCCCGAAGGAGTGGGACTTCGCAATACCCGTTACCGGCTGGAGCAGCTCTACGGCGACGATCACATCTTCCGGATCGAGAATCGTCCCGCCGGAGGCGTACGCTCGATCCTGGATCTTCCCTGGCAAACCAAGGCTGGCGAATGACAATTCAATCCCTTCTCACGGTGCTGGTGGTCGATGACGAACCGCCCGCGGTCGAGCGGATTCGCGCCCTGCTCACGGCCCTGCCGGAGCCCATGCGGGTGCTTACCTGCGGCGACGGAGCGGAGGCGGTCGAGCTGATCCGGTCGTCGCAGCCCGATATCGTCTTCCTCGACATCGAGCTGCCCGAGCTGACCGGCTTCCAGGTGGTGCAGGCGGTGGGTCCGAGCCTGATGCCGCCGGTGGTGTTCGTGACGGCGCACGATCACTTCGCCATCAAGGCCTTCGAGCTCGAGGCGCTGGATTACCTGGTGAAGCCGTTCGAAGATGACCGGTGGCGGCTGGCATTCGAGCGGGCCCGCCGCCGGCAGGAGGCGGCTGATACCGCCGGGCTCCGGCGGCAGCTGCAGGCCCTGGTCGACCGGCTGGGACCGATCCAGTCTCTCGACCGGATTGCCGTCCGGCTGCACGGCCGGACGGTCATCGTGCGGGTGGAAGACATCGACTGGCTGGAGGCGCGGGACAATTACGTCCGGCTCCACGTCGGCAACCTGCATTACCTGGTGCGGGGGAAGATCTCCACGTTCGAAGTGCGGCTGAGTGCGCGCGGGTTCTTCCGGATCCACCGCGGCGCGCTGGTGAATGTCGACCGGATCACCGAGGTCCGCTCGGGCACGAGGGGTGAGGTGGTGGTGCTCAAGTCGGGGGCGCAGGTGCCGGTGGGTCCAAGCCGGCGGGACGAGCTACTGCGGAGGATCGGGCAGCTCGCCTGACGGACGGTCGGACGGTCTATCGCGGGCAGCGATAGCCTAGCGCGGCTCGGACGGCCCAGCCGATTCCAGGCCGGCCAGCGCCGCGGTGGCCCCCTGCACCAGGCGAGGCTGGGCTGCGCGGAAGGGCTGGAGCGCGGTGAGGCTCTGGCGGAGCAGGGCGGCGGCTTCGTCCCGCCGGTCCAGCGCGGCGAGAGCGAGACCGAGACCATAACGGGCCTCCGCCGTGTGCCAGTCCTCCTCTCCGTATTGGGCGCGGAACAGGTCGAGCCCGCGCTCGAGCAGGGGGCGCGCCTCCGCCGCTTTGCCGTCCGCCACCAGGGTACGGCCCAGGCCGACCAGCACCGGCGCCAGCCGGGCCCGGGTCCGGGGCATGCCGGCTTCCAGCTTTGCCAGCACCGCGCGGTACAGCTGTTCGGCTTCGCCCAGCCGGCCCCGGTCGCGCACCACCGGCGCCAGGTTGCCGGTCACCAGGGCCACGTAGAGGTGGTCCGGGCCGAAGATCTCCCGGTACAGGAGCAGCGCGTCGCGGTAGGTGGCCTCGGAGCGGGCCAGATCGCCCCGGCGGTGCTGGAGCATGCCGATGTTGCTGAGGGTCAGCGCCACCCGGGTGCTGCGCTCGCCTAACAGTGTGCGGTTCACGGCCAGGGCCCGCTCGAACAGCGAGTCGGCTTCGTCGAAGCGGCCCTGCTCCAGCAGCAGCGCGGCCAGGTTGTCCATGCTGGCGGCCACGTACGGGTGTTCCTCACCGAACAGGCCCCGGTCCAGTGTCAGCGCCTCGCGGAACAGGCGCTCGGCCTCGGCGTACTTGCCGCGTTCCCGGAGCACCCTGGCGTAGTTGTTGAGGTGAACCGTGATCCGGGGGTGCGGGCCGCCGAACGCTTCCTTTTTGAGCTCGAGCGACTCGCGGAACAGCCGCTCGGCGTCGGCCAGCTCGCCCCGGGCGTGCTGCACCTGGGCCAGATTGTGCATCGCCAGGGCCACCAGCAGGTGCCGGGGGCCCAGCTGCTCCTGCCGGATCTCGATGGCCTCCCGCGCCATCTGCTCGGACGCGTCGTATTCGGCTTTCCAGTACAGCAGCAGGGACAGGTTCAGCATGCTTTCCGCCACGTCGAGGTGACGGGGACCGAGCCGCTCGGTCCGGATGGCGAGCGCCTCACGATAGAGCGGCTCGGCATCGGCATAACGACTCTGCTGTTCCAGGACGGTCGCGAGCCGGTCCAGGCTCCGGGCCGCTTCCAGGCTCCGGCGGCCGTGCAGGTCCTGTCGCAGCGCCAGGGCGTGGCGCAGCAACGAGTCGGCCCGGGCGTAGTGGCCCTGCCGTTGATACACATCCGCCAGCTCGGTCATGCTTTCGGCCACGGCGGCACTGCGTTCGCTGAACAGTTCCCGGCGCAGCACCAGCGAACGCTCGAACAGCGGTGCCGCCTCGGCATAGAGACCAAGGTTGGAATAGACCCCGCCCAGTACCGAGAGCATTTCACCCTGGATTTCCGGCTGTCCGCCGAGGGCGGAATCCACCCGCTCCCGGCCGCGGTCGAGGAGACCCTGCGCCGTGACCGCGCGTTCCTGCTCCGGCGTCCGGCCGTAGGGATCGGAAGCCTGGAAGATCCCGACCAGAAAGTCCTTCACCGCCCGCGCCTTGGCCGCCTCGGCCTCGGCCTCGGCCCGGAGCCCGCGTTCCCGCAGGGCGCCCGCCAGCAGGGTGGCCAGCGCCAGGCCGGCGACCCCGATGGCCACGCGGTGCCGCCCGCCGAATTTCCGGGCCCGGTAAAAGAAGGTGTCGGGCCGGGCCAGGATCGGCAGCCCGTCTCGATAGCGACGCAGGTCATCGAGCAGTTCCGCCACCGACTGGTAGCGGCGTTCGGGTTCCTTCCGGAGCGCCTTGAGGGTAATGACGTCGAGGTCACCACGAAGCCGGCGGGGCAGGGGGTCGGCGCCGGCCCGTTCCCGCGCGGCCGCGGTGGAAGGGCGGACCGGTTCCGATTGGCAGACCACTCGCTCGATCTCGCTGAGTGAGCGTCCCTTGACCTCGTAGGGTCGCCGGCCGGCCAGCAGCTCGTAGAGCACGATGCCTAACGCGTAGACGTCGGTGGCGGTGGTGATGAGGCCGCCCCGGACCTGCTCGGGGGCGGCGTATTCCGGCGTCATCAGCCGGAGGCCGGTGCGGGTGAGCGGCGCGGCCTCCACCGCATCCTCCTCCTCCAGCAGCTTGGCGATGCCGAAGTCGAGCAGCTTCACCTGCCCGTCGTCCGTGACCAGGATGTTGGACGGCTTCAGGTCACGGTGCACCACCAGGTTCTGGTGGGCGTACTGCACGGCGGCACAGACGTCGGCAAACAGCTCGAGCCGGCGGTTGAGGGGGAGCTGGTGCCGGCGGCAGAACGTATCGAGCGGCACCCCGTCGACGAACTCCATGACGATGTAGGGAGCGCCGCTCTCCATGCCGCCATCGAGCATCCGCGCAATGTTCGGGTGGTCCAGGCTGGCGAGGATCTGCCGTTCGTGACGGAACCGGCGGGTCAGATCCTCGCCGGCGATGCCCCGCCGGAGGATCTTGATTGCAACCTGTTTGCGGAACTGCTCATCATCCCGCTCGGCCAGGTAGACGGTGCCCATCCCGCCATGGCCCAGCTCGCGCACCATCCGCCACGGACCCACCCGCTCCGGCGCCGGCTCGGGTTCCGGCTCAGCGGCCATTCGGGCCAGCAGCGGTGCTGCCAGGTCGACCGGTGAAGGGGGGAGGCGGGTCGGCTGTTCACACGCGGCCACCAGCTTTTCCACCGCCTCGCGCAGCGGTTCGTCCCCGTCGCAGGCGCGGACCAGCCAGGCGCTCCGCTGCTCCGGGGGCAGGTCGAGGACCCCGTCGAGCAATTCCTCGATGCGGCGCCAGCGTTCGGGCGAAACCGTCTTCACGGGCTCAGGTCCGTTCGCGAGTCCTTCGGGTGGCCGGGTGGGGGCGCTGGAGTCCCGATCTGCCGCTGCCTCAGTCGGGATTGACGGAGTGGTCGTACCGGTCCGGGCACTCCGATCCTGCGCCCGAGTAAGAGTAGCGCGCCGGTCAAGAAAAACCATATGAAACGGGCGCCGGGTGCCGGGTGCCATCAGCGGCGCTCACTGCAACCTTACACCGCCAACGTTCCCGCGATGTCCGGGTTTGAAACGGAGAGTTGCGGGCCTTTCCCCGACCACCTATATCGTTCAGTGACCCCTTCTGCCGGCGCCTGCGCTCCGCGCCCCCACATGCTGGTACCAGCCCCTCGCCGTTCCCTTCTGCTGACTGCAGCACTCTGCGTTGGGATAACGGTCCACCAGCCGGCTGCCCAGGAGCCCCGGCAATCGGAGATTCGCGGGACCGTGAGCCGGGCCAACGATCGGCAGCCGGTGGTCGGAGCCAGGGTCTCCATCGATGGCACCGAGCTGAGTCTGATGACGGACAAGAAAGGGCGCTTCAAGTTTCCCAAGGTCGCGGCCGGGCAGTACATCATTCGGGCCGAAGTCGAGGGATTCCCCGCGGCCACCTCCACGCTGCTGCTGGCCAAAGGCGACAAGCTGGACGTGGAGTTTCTGGTGGGCGCCACCGAAAGCGTCATGCTGCCGGAGCTCACGGTCACCGCCGACGAGCCGATGGTGAGCCCGGTGGCCGAGTTCAACCGGCGCGCCACCTCCGGCAACGGCCGCTACTTCACCCGGGAATACATCGAAAAGCGGAAGGCGGCGACGCTGATGGATCTGCTGCGGGGCACTCCCGGCGTCCGGGTCGAGTGCGCCCGCGAGCGGACCACCTGCCGGCTCCGGATGTCGCGGGCGCCGCGCTCCTGCGGGCCGGCCTACTTTCTGGACGGTATCCCGGCCGATCCCTCCGTCCTGTTCCTGACCAGTCCGACCGACGTGGAAGGCATCGAAGTGTACGTCGGCCCCTCCGAGACTCCCCCTGAGCTCGAGGGCAGGCGCTCCGGCTGCGGCGCCATCGCCATCTGGACCCGGGTTGGCCAAAGGCCCCAGGGCTGAGGCGAAATCGCTGGCGTTCCAACCAGGCTGAAGCCATCTTTTGCGGGGCCGCGGGCGCTGAGCCGGCGGCCCCATCGTCTCTGCGATCCGTTCCCATCAGGAGTCAAGTTTCGTGACCGAAGCCCCCGGCCGCGGCATGGCGCTGCATACCAAGATCCTGATCGGCCTGGTCCTGGGCGCGATCGGCGGAACAGTGTCCAATCTGGTCTTCAAAGGCACCCCGGAGCTGATGTGGGTAGTGGACAACGTCCTCAACCCGATCGGCCAGGTGTTCCTCCGGATGCTGTTCATGGTGGTGATCCCGCTGGTGTTCACCTCCGTGACTCTGGGGGTGGCTTCCCTGGGCGATCCCCGCCGGATCGGGCGGATTGGTCTCAAGACCCTGGGTTTCTTCCTCATCACCACCGCGCTGGCGGCCGCGATCGGCCTGATGATGGTGAATCTGATTCAGCCGGGACTCGCGATCGACCAGGTCACCCGCGACGCGCTGATGACCGAGTTCTCGGGGCAGGCCGGCGAGCGGGTGCAGCAGGCCACGGCCAGCCGCTTCGGGATCGACACCTTCGTCAGCATCGTGACCCGCAATCCGGTCAAGTCGGCCGCCGACGGCGACATGCTGGGTCTCATCTTCTTTTCGCTGGTGTTCGGCATCGCGCTCACGCTCCTGCCGGAAGACCGGTCCAGCCCGGTCCTCAAGCTGCTCGACGGAATTGCCGGGGCCGTGATGGTGATGATCGGCTTCGCCATGAAGCTGGCCCCGATCGGGGTCTTCGGCCTGATCTTCACGGTCACGGCCAAGTTCGGCTGGCAGTTTCTCCAGTCCCTGCTGCTCTACGTGGTGACGGTGCTGGGCGGGTTGCTTCTCCACCAGTTCATCGTCATTCCCCTGCTGGCCCGGTTCCTGGCCAACGTTGGGCCCGGGGAATTCATCCGGGGCGTCCGCGAACTGGTTATTACCGCCTTCTCCACGTCGTCATCCAACGCCACGCTGCCTACGACGATCAAGACCGCCACCCGCAACTTCGGGGTTCCCCGCGAGATCGCGGGCTTCGTGCTCCCCCTCGGCGCTACCATGAACATGAACGGCACCGCCCTTTTCGAGGGGATGACGGTGCTGTTCCTGGCCCAGGTCTTCGGCATCACCCTCGGGCTTCCGACCCAGATCATCGTGGTGGTCATGGCGGTGATCACCGCGGTGGGTGTGGCCGGCGTGCCGAGCGGATCCATCCCGCTGCTGGTGATGGTGCTGGG
>DASTEX010000484.1:0-2730 GCA_035709185.1 Gemmatimonadales bacterium | reverse complement strand
TGGCGCGCGGTTTCCCGGCGTCGTTCCAGCCGCGCCTCGTCCACCGGCAGCGAGACCAGTCGGCCGAGCGCCCGGGCCAGTTCGGCGGACTGATTATAGCCACGCTCCCGTCGTCGCGCGGCCCCCAGTGGAATGGGTACGAGGATGCTCCCGTTGCGCACCGGCTCCAGCTTCGTCATCACCGGCACGATGCCCTCGGCGGCTCGGCGCCATCCGTTGTACTTGAGGGCATGCACCGCGTCGCGGGCCGTTCCCGACAGCCACACCGCGCTCCGCACGCCGCGGAAGCCGGCGGGCCACCCTTCACAGATCCGGCACTCCAGGTCGCGATCCAGCGGCTGGCCGCAGCGGTCACAGACCGGATCGGGAATCGGGTTCCAGCGCGAGCGGCAGAGGGAGCAGATCAGCGGATCGTCGGGAGCAGTATGAACCGCAGCCCGGCAGAGCAGACACTCTGCCGGCAGGAGCCAGCGCTCTGCCCCGCGGAGGGCGGCGAGCGTTTCAGTCCAGAGCGGCACGAACGGCGGCCCGCATGATTTCCAGCGGCGCTCGGCGGCCGGGGAACCAGCGCTCGAACGCCGCGCCTCCCTGCCGGACCAGCACCTCTCTGCCGTCGGCGGCGGCAGAGCCCGCCTGACGCATCGCCCGGACCCACGGCGTTTCTCCGCGAGCGTACACCAGGTCGAGCGCCCAGCGGGCGGCCGGGACCTCGCCCGGCTCCAGCGGCATGGCGTCGCCGGCGTGCAGCCCCAGCGGGGTGCAGTTGATGACCACTTCGCATTCCGACTGATCCGGTCCGGCCCCGGGATCCATGCCGACTTCGCTCATAAAGCGCCCGGCCCGTTCGGCCGAGCGGGAACGGACCGCCACACGGGCCCCGAAAATCTGCGCCGCAGCCATCACGGCCCGGGCCGAGCCGCCGGTTCCCCTGATGAGCCAGCGGCATCCCTCGGGGACACCCAGCTGGCGCAACGCCTCGGAGACGCCGGCCACGTCGGTGTTGTCTCCTGCCACGCCCTGGTCATCGCCCCAGAACGTATTGCAGGCCTGCGTGAGCGGACCCTGCATCCGGGCCACTTCCGCCGCCGGTGCTTTGAACGGGACCGTGACGTTCCCTCCCCCTCCATTCGCCGCCAGGACATGCATCAGCGGCGCCAGATCGGCGGCGCGCACCCGCAGGGCGACATACACGGCCGGCAGGCCGAGGGCATGGAACGCGGCGTTATGCATGCGGGGAGACAGCGAGTGCGCCACCGGGTCGCCCAGCAGAGCGAAGACCCGCCCGGGGGACAGCCGGCTCATGAGGGGCGTTCAGCCAGCAGTCGATCTCGAGCCGGGGACAACAGCCGGGTCAGCTGCACCAGGGTCTGACGGTATCCCTCGACATCGCCCCCGTAGGGATCGCGGATGTCGAGCTCATCCCCGGAGTACCCGGCGTACTCACTCAGCAGGTGGGCCTTGCCCGTTCCACCCAGCCGCTCCACCCGCGAGAGGTGCCCTTTGGACATGGCGAGGATCAGGTCTGCTTCGGCCACCATGTCGCGGTCGAGCAACCGGGCCCGGTGGGAGGACAGATCGAGGCCGGCCTCGATGGCCACCAGGTAGGCGCCCTCCGAGGCGGGAGAACCTTCGTACGCGCCGGTCCCGGCCGACGCCACCTCGATGTCATTCCGGCCCGACTCGTCCAGCAGGCGGCGAAAGGCCGCCGCCGCGAGCGGACTGCGACAGGTATTTCCGGAACACACGAAGAGCACCTTCATCACGGCCTCACGGCGCCAGCCGGCCGACGGCGCGGCGCAATTCCGCCCGCGGCAGCGCCCCTTCCCGGATCAGAGCCGGCAGCGGACCGGTACAGTCAACCACGGTTGACGGGGGCACGTTCCCCAGGGCCCCGCCATCGAGTATCAGCAATTCGCCCCGCGACTCTTCTTCGGCAAACATCTCCGATATGCGTTCCGGACCCGGGGCCGGCTGCTGTCCCGGCCGGTTGGCCGAAGTGGAGGTGAGCGGCTCCTTCAGGCCGGCCACCAGCCGTGCCACCAGGCGATGACCGGTGTGCCGCACCGCGATTCCGCCCTCCGGGCCCCGCAGCCGGTCCGGCAGTTTTCCTTCGCCCCCGGGAAGTACCAGCGTCATGGGCCCCGGCCAGAAAGCGTCTGCCAGGGCCCGGGCCGAAGGAGGAAACACCAGTCCCCACTGTTCCGCCATCGCACGCCCACTCACCAGGAGCAGAAACGGCTTGTCAGGCGACCGGCCCTTGAACCGGGCCAGGGCCTGGAGCGCCTCCGCGGTAGGCGCGGAACCCAGCCCGTACACGGTTTCGGTGGGATACGCCAGGATCCGGCTGGCATCCAGGTGCTCCTTCACTCTGGGAAGGGCTCGTCCCAGGTCGCCATCGGTCCGGAACTCCAGGATCATGACCGGGCAGGCAGGCGGCTTGGCCGGAGATGCAGCAGTGCTTCGGCAATCTCCAGGTCTTCCAGCGTGGTGATCTTGATGTTGCTGGAGAGGTCGGGCACCAGCACCACCGGATGGCCCAGCTCCTCCAGCAGCTGGGCATCGTCCGTCGCCGGGAAGTCGGCCAGTTCCGCGTGGGCCCGTTCCAGCAGTACGCGGGGAAACGCCTGGGGCGTCTGCGCCCGCCACAGCTCATCTCGCGGCACGGTCCGGCGCACGGTCACGGTCTCGCCGCTCCGCTCGGCTTCCTTCACGGTATCGGAGAGCGGCAGG
>DASTEX010000483.1:0-2658 GCA_035709185.1 Gemmatimonadales bacterium | reverse complement strand
TCGCTTCGTCCTACGGGGCGGAGAAGGTGTCGAGCGGGTCCGTCAAGCTGCTCTACGATCCGGAAACCCGGCTCGAGGGCAAACACATATTGCTGGTGGAAGACATCATCGACACGGGGACCACCCTGCGCCGGCTGCTGTCGCTCCTCAGCGCGCGCTCGCCGCGGTCGCTCAGCCTGTGCGCCCTTCTCGACAAGGGAATTATGACCGAGCGCCCTCCTGAGATCCGGTTCATCGGCTTTCAGGCGCCGAAGGCATTTCTCGTGGGGTATGGTCTCGACCACGCGGAAGACTTCCGGCATCTTCCTTTTATTGCGGATTTGAGTTGAGATGGCTCCACGTTCGTCGTCCAAGCCCCCGTCAGGCGGATGGTCCGGCGCCAGCAAGAACCTGGCACTGGCAACCCTGCTGGCCCTGTTCGTCGTCTTTCTCTGGCAGATGATGGGCCGGCAGCGGACCGCCACGACGGAACTGACCTATACCGAATTCAACCGCCAGCTCGATGCCGGCAACATCTCCTCGGTCGAGGTGTTCGATGGACGCCTCCTCAAGGGTGAGTTCCGGGTCCCGGTGGCGCGGGAGAACGTCTCCGCCAAGTCGTTCACCCTGCTGATCCCGTTCCCCAACAGCGAAAAGCTGGAGGAGCGGCTCACCGCCGCCGGCGTGCAGGTCACCGGGCGGGAAGCCAAGAGCGGGTTCGTCACCTTCTTCCTGGCGGCGCTGCCCTGGCTGGTGATTCTGGGTCTCTGGTTCTTCCTGCTGCGCCAGCTGCAGGCCGGGGGCAACCGGGCCTTCAGCTTCGGCAAATCGAAAGCGAAGCTGCTGACCGGCGACACCCCCAAGATCACCTTCGCCGACGTGGCCGGCTGCGATGAAGCCAAGGTGGAGCTGCAGGAGATCATCGAGTTCCTGAAGGATCCCCAGAAGTTCACCCGCCTCGGCGGGCGGCTGCCCAAGGGCGCCCTGCTGGTCGGTCCTCCCGGCACCGGCACGACCCTGCTGGCCAAGGCCGTCGCCGGCGAGGCCGGGCGCCCCTTCTTCTCGATGTCGGGCTCCGACTTCGTCGAGATGTTCGTCGGGGTGGGTGCCTCGCGGGTGCGCGACCTGTTCGACCAGGGCAAGGCGCACGCGCCCTGCATCATCTTCATCGACGAAATCGACGCGGTGGGCCGTCACCGCGGTGCGGGACTGGGTGGCGGACACGATGAGCGGGAGCAGACGCTCAACCAGCTGCTGGTGGAGATGGACGGCTTCGAGTCCAACGAGGGCGTGATCCTGGTGGCGGCTACCAACCGGCCCGACGTGCTCGATCCGGCCTTGCTGCGGCCCGGCCGGTTCGACCGGCAGATCGTGGTCGATTCCCCCGACGTGAAGGGGCGGGAGGGCATTCTCCGGGTGCATACCCGGAAGATCCCGCTCGCGCCCGACGTGCGGCTCGACGTCCTCGCCAAGGGCACACCCGGGCTGGCCGGCGCCGACCTCGCCAACCTGGTGAACGAGGCCGCGGTGCTGGCCGCGCGGAAGAACAAAGTCCTGGTCGAGATGAATGACTTCGAAGAGGCCAAGGACAAGGTGATGCTGGGCGTGGAGCGCCGCAGCCTCCAGCTGACCGAGGACGAGCGGCGGCTCACCGCCTATCACGAGGCGGGTCACGCCATCGTATCGCTCAAGATCCCCAACCTCGATCCGCTGCACAAAGTCACCATCGTCCCGCGGGGGCGGGCCCTGGGACTCACCACCTGGCTGCCGGAAGAGGATCGGCACAACTACACCAAGTACTGGCTCGAGGGCCGGCTGGCCTGCGCCTTTGGCGGGCGGGTCGCCGAAGCACTGGTGTTCGGTCCCGAGAAGGTCACCACCGGCGCCACCAACGATATCGAGCAGGCCACCACGCTCGCCCGTCGCATGGTGACCCAGTTCGGCATGAGTGACCGGGTCGGCGCGATCGCGGTGGGCGACCGGGAGCAGGAGATCTTCCTCGGTCGCGAGATCTCCCAGCGGCGCGAGATTTCCGAGCGCCTGAGCGAGGTGGTCGACACCGAGGTGAAGCGGATTCTCGACGAGGCCTACGAGCGGGCCCGGGTGATCCTGGAGGACAATCGTCCGATGCTGGATGCCATGGCCCTGGCGCTACTCGAGCGGGAGACGCTGGACCGGGACGAGATCAACCTGCTGGCGCGGGGCGAAACCCTCCCGCCGTTGCCCCCGCCGGAGCCGCCGGCGGTGCCCGCGCCCAAGGCCGTGCCGCCGCAGCCGGTGCAGGGTCCGCTCCTCGGCGTGCCGCCCAAACCAGCGACGGCGTGATCGGTACGCCGCTTCCGGGCCGTGCCACCCGCGCGGCCCAGAGCGCCCTCCTGTCTCACGGATGGGGGGGCGCTTCTGCTGATGCCGCCGCCAACGGGCTGGAGCCCTGGGCCCACCACCTGACCGGGCTGACCGAAGAACAGATCGAGGCTCTGCTCCGCCACGCTCCGCGCTACGGGGTCGATCTCCTCACCGGGGACGACTGGGCCCTGGTCTCGGCGACCCGCTCCCGGCTCTCGGCTTTGGCTCGCTCCTGGTCGCTGCCCCCCGAGCTGTATGAGGTGGTGGTCGCTATCGGGACCGGTCTGCCGGCTGATCCCGCGCCGGCCTGGCGCACCGGCGAAGGCCTGCTCG
>DASTEX010000482.1:0-4708 GCA_035709185.1 Gemmatimonadales bacterium | reverse complement strand
GACGCTTCCGACTCTTCCGACCCTATTTGACCAGCGCCTTCATCATGAACCAGATATTGGCCGGGCGCTCTGCCAGCCTCCGCATATACCAGGGCCACCAGGCACTGCCGTAACTGATCAGGGTTGCGACAGTCCGGCCGGCGCGGGAGAGGGTCCGCTGCGCGTCCATGTTGATCCCGTACAGCATGTGGATCTCGTAGCCGTTGTCCGGCAGGCCGAGCGTGGCCGCCCGCCCATTGATCCGGTCGATCAGCCCCATGTCGTGGGTCCCGAATACCGGAAGCGCCTGTCCCCGCGCCGCGGCCTGCAGGAGTGTGTCGGCGAGCTGATAGTAGGAGAGGTCGGTCTCACGTTTGTCGGCGAAGGCGATGTGGGGCGGCTCCGCGTAGGCCCCTTTCACCAGCCGGATGATCGGCCGGAGCGGCATGAGCGACGCCAGATCCGCCGGCGTCCGCCGGAGATACGACTGAAGCGCCAGTCCAACCTTCTCGTACCGCTCCTTGAGGGCGCGGTAGAGCTTGAGGGTGCGGTCGACGTAGCTCGAGTCCTCCATGTCGATCCACAGGGTGGAACCGATGGAGGCCGCCCTCGCGGCCAGCGTCTCGAGGTGCGCCGCACAGGAGTCGTACGAGAGATCCAGCCCGAGCTGGGTGGGCTTCACCGAGATCACCGTGGGAAGGCCCCGGGTCCTGATCTGATCGAGTGCGTCGAGGTAGTGGTCGCGCACCTGATCGGCCTCCTGCAGCTCGGTCAGGTTCTCTCCCAGCTTGGTGACCAGGCTGCCCAGGCCCTCGGCGTGGAGCGACTGCGCCGCGGCGAGCGCATCGGACAGCTCCTCGCCCGGCATGAACCGGCGGACTGCCCGGCGGGCAAAGGGGCGGCGCATGACATTGTGGGCGAGCCATTGACTGCGGGAGGCGCGAAGAAACAGGGCCCGGGCAATCGACATGGGATTTTTCGGGTTGAGGTGGGTGCAAGCTCGCCTGATCCGGTCGCACGCGGTAGCCGTTGCATAATGAAACTCCGGGGCGCGCTCGATCGGGCAAGTTGCGCTGCCCTTTTGCCATCCGATCCCGCAGTTTTGAGCAGCCCCCGAGCCATCCGGTGCCCATGCGACCAGCCGCCCTTACGGCCGCGATCCTGTTCGCGGTCCCGCTCCAGGCCCAGTCGGCCGACCCGCGGATCACTGCTCTGATCGAGTCCATTTCCGCGGAACGCCTCGCCGCCACGGTGCAGGCCCTCGAAGGATTCGGCACCCGGAACACGCTCTCGGACACGGTGTCGTCCACCCGCGGCATCGGCGCGGCCCGACGCTGGATCGCAGCGCAGTTTCAGCAGGCGAGTCCCGAACTTCAGGTGACCTTCGATCGTCACGTGGTGCCGCCGGCGGGACGGATCACCCGCGAGGTCGTGCTCCAGAACGTGATGGCCGTGTTGCCCGGTCGTTCTCCCCGGCGGATCTACGTGAGCGGGCACTATGACACCGTAGTTCTCCGGCGGGCCGACGGGCCGGCGGGCGGGGCGACCGAAGACCGGGACAACCAACCTGCTCCCGGGGCCAACGATGACGGTTCCGGTACTGCCCTGGTGATCGAGCTCGCCCGGGTGTTCGCCCAGAGCGAAATGGAATTCGACGCGACCCTGGTCTTCATCGCGCTCGCGGGAGAGGAGCAGGGACTGGTGGGCGCGCGGCAGCACGCGACGAAGGCGGCCGCCGAGCGCTGGACCATCGATGCGGTGTTCAACAACGACATCGTGGGCGGATCGGTAGGGGGAAACGGACGCACCGACTCGCGCACGGTCCGGGTGTTCTCCGAGGGGCCGGAAGACTCTCCGTCCCGGCAGCTGGCGCGCTACATCCGGGAAGCGGCCGCGCGTTATGTCCCCGCTCACACGGTGCGGCTGATCTCGCGCCATGATCGCTTCGGGCGCGGGGGCGATCACACGGCGTTCAACCAGCAGGGCTTTGCGGGGGTCCGCTTCACCGAGGCGAACGAGAACTACAGCCGCCAGCACACGGTGGAGGACACCTTCACCGGGGTGGACCCAGCCTACCTGGCGCGGAACGCCCAGGTGAATGCAGCGGCGATGGCCTCACTGGCCCTCGCGCCGGCCGCGCCGGTGGTGACGGGTGAACGCGGGCCCACGCTCGGCCGGGGCCAGGGCGGCTACGATGCCGTGCTGCGGTGGCGTCCCTCGGCGGGGGCCTCGGCCTACCGGGTGGTCTGGCGGGAGGCGTGGACCCCCGACTGGCAGTTCTCCCGGGTGGTCCAGGACACCACGGTCGTGCTGCCCGGTGTGTCGATCGATGACTACGTCTTCGGTGTGGCCGCCATCGGCGCGGGTGGGCATGAGAGTGTGGTGGCGCCGTACGTACTGGCGCCGCGGCGGTGAGGGGCAGCGGTCAGCTATCGGTCGTCAGCTGTCAGGCCCAGGCAGCGACTCCGGAACAACTGCGGGCCATCGAGGCCGACCCTGGTCCAGTACTGGTGGTGGCCGGTCCGGGGGCCGGAAAAACCTTCTGCCTGATCAACCGGATCCGGCACCTGATCGTGTCCCACGGTCTGGCCCCCGACCGGATCCTCGCCGTCACCTTCACCAACAAGGCGGCGGACGAAATCGCCGACCGGCTGGGCCGCGAGCTCGGCGCCGACGGCCGCCTGGTGCAGCGGGGGACGCTGCATTCGCTGTGTCTGGCGATTCTCCGGGCTCATCCCGAGGCCGCCGGTCTCAAGCCCGGCTTCGGGGTCGCGGACGAAGATTACCAGGCCGCGCTCCTGCGCCGGCTCCGGGTGCGCGAGGAGCAGGCCCAGACGTTCCTTACCCTGTTCGGCCGGGCCCGGTTACAGGGCTACCGGCTCGATCCCCACGTGGAGTCGATTTTCCAGGCCTACCGCGGCACGCTCCGGCGCCGCAACCTGGTCGACTTCGACGATCTGATTCTCCATACCCATCAGCTGTTCGAGAGTCACGACGCGGTGCTGCGGGAGACTGCCGCGCGGTGGGACGCGGTGCTGGTGGACGAGTTCCAGGACCTGAGTCCCACCCAGTACGCGATCGTCCGGCAGCTGGTGACCCCGCACCGTCACCTGTTTGCCGTGGGCGACGATGAACAGTCGATCTACGGCTGGGCCGGTGCCGATCCCGACATTCTCCGGGTCTTCCAGCGCGACTACGGCGTTACGCCGGTGGTGCTGGAGGTGAATCACCGGAACAGCCGCGCCATCTTCGACGCGGCCCGCCGGATCCTCCGGGCCAATCCCCGGCTGTTCGACAAGCAGCTCACGGCGTCGCGCGAAACCACCTTCGAGGTCCGCGCGGTGGGCTTCAAGGACGATCGCGCCGAGCTGCGCTGGCTGATCGACGATCTGCTGGCCGACCGGGAGCGATACGGCTTCGCCTGGGGCGACGTCGCGGTGCTGTACCGGACCCACCGGGTGGGCTATCGCCTCGAGAGCGAGCTGCTCAAGGCCGGCATCCCGGTCCGCACCGCCCAGGGCCGCGCGGTGATGGACGACCCGGTCGCGGGGCCGGTGCTGGCGGCCTTCCGCCTGATTCAGGCACCCGACGATTCGGTCCCGGTGGAGATGCTGGAGCGGCGCTTCCTCGAGCCCGATACCCGCGAGCTGCTCCGCTCCCAGTACGGCGACCGGCCCAAGCGGACGGCCCTGCGCCTGTTCGGCCGCGACCGGCGGATGCACGAGTCCGAGCGCCGCCGCGCGATGCGGCTCTACCACCACATCGAGAACCTGCCGGCCCTGGCGCGCTCCGCCCCGACGTTAGGCGACCTGGTCGAGGCAATCCTGGAGCAGCGGCCCACCGAACGCCGGACCCAGTTCGAGGACCGGGCCGACGAGCTGGAAGACCCGGCCACGCTGCCGGGCGTGCGGGCGCTCGCGTCCGAGCTGGAACGGGTCAACCAGGAAGGGCACCTGATTCACCTGCGGCGCTGCGCCGGTCTGGAGCTGGCCCTGCGCGGGATGGTGGCCACAGCCGGCCTGTCGCCGGTCCTCGCGGCCGAGGACGCGATCCCCGGCCCGGACGACCTGATGGTCGATCCGGTGGCGGCACCCGGCACCACGGTCCGGCTCTTCAAGGCGCTCCAGCTGGTGCAGTCCTCTCACGCCGGCCTGCGGGTGGAAGACTGCGTCACCTTCGACCTCGAGACCACCGGCACCGATGTGACCAGCTGCCGGATTCTGGAGATCGGCGCGGCCAAGGTTCGCAACGGCGAGGTGATCGAGACCTTCCAGGCGCTGATCGATCCGGAAGTTCCCATTCCACCGGACTCGACCCGGGTCCACGGCTACAGCGACGCTGACGTTCAGGGTCAGCCGCGCTTCACCGAGGTGTGGCCCCGCTTCCGCCAGTTCATCGGGCATGATCTGCTGGTGGCGCACAACGCCCGGGATTTCGATCTGCTGGTGCTCAAGCGACAGGTGAAGGAGCTGGGGGAGAACCCGTCGAGCCTCGCGGCATTCGATACCCTGCCCCTGGCCCGGGCGCTGGTGAAGGGGAGCGCCCGGCTGGAGCACCTTGCGGCTCACTTCGGCATTCCCCTGCCGCGGGCCCATCACGCCCTGGATGATGCCGTGGCGCTGGCGCACGTGCTACGGGAGCTCCACCGGCTGCGCCAGGCGCACCATCGCCGCACCGCCTTTTCCTCGGGCCTCGACTGGCTGGGACTGGGACTGGCCCTGGAGCGGGG
>DASTEX010000481.1:0-2056 GCA_035709185.1 Gemmatimonadales bacterium | reverse complement strand
GGCCTTCAGCGGCGAGACGTAGAGGACCCTAAGGCGCTCCTTGGCCGGTGGCTCGGGTGAGGTGGCGATCCGGTCGAGCGCCCAGAGGAACGCCGCGAGGGTTTTTCCCGACCCGGTGGGGGCCACCACCAGGGTGTCGCGGCCCTTGGCCACGGACGCCCAGGTCCCCTCCTGCGCCGCGGTGGGCTCCGAAAAACTGGACGTGAACCAGCTTCGAGTGGCCTCGGAGAACAGTGAGATCGCGCCGCGGCTATGCATATGTCCAGTTTGCCTCGGAATGGTGACAGTTCGTGACCTAGTTGGACCGCCGACCGCTATTTGCTGCTTAATCCGGCCGGCTTTGCTGCCGATAGCAAGAGGACAGCCAAAAAGCCGGTTGCTGCAAGCCGGGCGGGAGGGGCGCTCCTTTTGATCGACGGTCAGGGTTTGGATGGTGCGGTAGCCGCAGCCAAAAACGGCGCCGACTGGGGCTGGACCGCGCTCTACAAGGCGCTGTCCCCCACCCTCACCGGGTACCTGCGCGCCCAGGGGGCCCGGGAGCCCGAGGACCTGATGGCCGAGGTGTTCATCCAGGCGGTCAAGGGCATCGACCGATTCACCGGCAACGGCACTGCATTCCGCTCCTGGATCTTCTCGATCGCCCACAACAAGCTCGTCGACGACATACGCCTGCGCAAGCGCCGGCCGGAGGACATCGTCCCGGACGCAGGCCGGAACCTGGTCCACCCGAACAACGTCGAGGACCAGGCCCTGCGCAACATAGCCGACCGCAAGGTGCGTGAGATGTTCGCCCGGCTCACCCCGGATCAGCGCAACGTGATGTACCTGCGGATGATCGGTGGGCTGACCCTCGAGGAGGTCGCCAAGGTCGTCGGCAAGCCCCTTTCGGCGGTCAAAGCCCTCCAGAGGCGGGGCCTGGGAGCAATCAAGCGAGACCTTCCTGCGCAGGGGTATCAAATCGAGCAGCCAAACCGTTTACCGGCCATAGGGTGAGGTGGGCGTGAATATCTCCGACAGCGAATTCGACAAGGTGATTGCCGGCAAGGGGGCTTCCGATCCGGAAGCTGCCGAGCTGAAGCGCATCCTCGCCCAGGTCAACTCCGCCTTCGTCGGCCCGATCCCTCCGGCGTCCGAGTCCCGGCATCTCGCCGCGATCCAGCAGGCCAACCGCAGCCGGTCCCCGGCCTCCCCTAGCGCCGCTCCGGCGGGCTTCAAGTCGGCCATGCAGCCGTTCCTCGGCTTCCTCGAGACGATGCGCCGGTCGGGCTACGCCCACCTGTCGGGCGCCACCGCCGTGTGGGCGGTCGTCGTCGCGCTGTTCCTGGTCTCTGCTACCGGCGGCCTGGCGGCGGCCGGGGTCCTACCGGACTCGCTGCAGTCGGCGGTCTCCAGCGCCGCGGCCAGCGTCGGCATCCAGGTTCCGATGCCGCAGACCTCCGTCAGCGTCTCCGAGCCCGCCAACTCCGGCGGCGTGAGCGTCACCGAAGGAAGCCTCGCCGCTCAGCAGGCCGCCCTCGCCTCGGCCGAGAAAGCGGTTCAGGAGGCCTCGCAAGCCCAAAAAGCGGCCCAGGAGGCCGCGGCGACGTCCGCACGCTGCATCGAAGAGTCGATGGCCGAGGTCTCCACCCTGGTCGACGGGATCCTGTCGGCCACCAGCCCCGCTCAAGCCCAGGCTCTGGTCACCCGGGCGGGCAGCCTCGGAGGCGGCGTGAAGGCGTGCGCCGACCAGGCGACCGCCCTCGGGCAGGCAGGCGTCGTGCACGCCGGCGAAGCGACCCGCCTGGCCCGGGAGGCCTCGGCTGCAGAGCCGGTAGCGAGCAATCAGGTCCTAGCGGCGATCGACGCCGCCAACAACGCCGCCCGTACCGCCGGCACCTCGGCGACCAGGGCCCTGGACATGAGCCGGTCGATAGTCGACAACGTGAGCACGCTGGCCGCCGGTCTCATCAACAGTTCTCTCGGGCTTCAGCAGACGCTGAACACCCCGGTCCCGCCGCCCCCGGCAACCGGGGCGCCGGCGGCCGCCCCTCCGCCGCCGGCCAACGTGGCCGACCCG
>DASTEX010000480.1:0-5544 GCA_035709185.1 Gemmatimonadales bacterium | reverse complement strand
GTCGATCCCTTCGCAGATGAAGTCGGCCGGGAAATGGCTCTCGAAGCGGTCGAGCTGTTCGAACGGCCAGTGCCACTGGGCATAGGGCATGGCGCCGGAATCGAACCAGGCATCGATGACCTGGGGCACCCGCCGCATGGTCCCGCCGCCGGGCGAAGGCCAGGTATACCCGTCGATGAACGGCTTGTGGGGATCGAACTCGGCCGGCAGCGGGCGCGCCACCTTCGCCGCCAGCTCCTGGTAGCTGCCAATCACTTCCACGTACTCGGGATCGTCATCCGCCACCCAGACCGGCAGCGGCGTCCCCCAGTACCGGTCGCGCGACAGCGCCCAGTCCACGTTGTTCTCCAGCCACTCGCCAAAGCGGCCGGCGCCGACTTCGGGCGGATTCCAATTGATCCCGGCGTTGACCTCGAGCAGGCGATCCCGCACCGCCGACGTGCGCACGAACCAGGAGGCGCGGGCGTAATAGATCAGCTTGCTGCGGCAGCGCCAGCAGTGGGGATAGCTGTGCTCGTGCTGATCGGTCCGGAGATGGCGGCCGTCGGTCTTGAGCTTCCGGATGATCAGGTCGTTGGTCTCGTCGGCCGTGACCAGCCGGCCTTCCAGCTCGGGCCAGGTGGTGCCGGTAAACGTGCCGTCGGGTGCCACCGGGTTGAGGAACGCGAGCCCGTCGCGCTGGCCCACCGCGTAATCGTCGGCCCCGAAGGCCGGCGCCATATGGACGATGCCGGAGCCGTCCTCAGCCGTCACGAAATCGCCCCGGGTGACGATCGAATGGAGTGCGCCCTCTGGCAGCGGAACCACGTCGAGTGGACGGCGATACCGGAGCCCCATCAGGGCCGAGCCCGGCATCCGCTCGAGCGGCTCCGGAGGAGCCTCCGGCCGCCCGCCGCCCCGGAGCACTTCCGCCGCCCGGGCCGTGGCCAGGATCAGCTTTCGCCCGCCGGCTTCCCAGGTCCCGTATTCCAGCTCGGGATGCACCGCCACCGCAACGTTGCTCGGCAGGGTCCATGGCGTCGTGGTCCAGACCACCAGCTCGCGGCCGCTGCCGTCTTCCAGCGGGAACGTGACATAGATCGACTTGTCGCGGACGTCTTCGTAGCCTAACGCCAGCTCGTGGCTCGAGAGCACCGTGCCGCAGCGGGGGCAGTACGGCAGCACCCGGTGGCCTTTGATCAGCAGCCCCCGGTCCCAGAGCCGCCGGAGCAGCGCCCACACCGATTCGATGTACTGGTTGCTGCAGGTGATATAGGCGTCGTCCCAGTCGAGCCAGTAGCCGATTCGGTCGGAGAACGCCACCCACTCATCGCGGTAGGTGAACACGCTCTCGCGGCAGAGCGCGTTGAACCGCTCGACCCCGAAGGCCTCGATGTCCTTCTTGCCCGAAAGCTCGAGCCGCTTTTCCACTTCGATCTCGACCGGCAGGCCGTGGGTGTCCCACCCGCCCTTCCGGGTGACCCGGTGTCCCTGCATGGCCCGGAAGCGGCAGATCAGGTCCTTGATGGTCCGGGGCGGCACGTGATGAATGCCCGGCCGGCCGTTGGCGGTGGGGGGGCCCTCGAAGAACACGAACGGCTGCCCCGAAGCGGTCTGCTCCAGGCTCTGCTCGAACAGGCGCTCTCGCCGCCAGAGCTCGAGGAGATCCCGCTCCAGCTGGTCGGCGGTGACACCGGGCCATTCAGGAAACTTCTGCGCCACGCTCTCCATCTGACAGTCGTTAGTCGCTAGTCATTCGTCGTTAGTCGCCTGGCCGACAGTTCCGGTCAGACTGCGGCGCGGCGGGGGTCTTCTTCCGGCGTCTGCTGGAAGTGCTCCAGGTAGGCCTCCAGCCCGGCCAGTTCGTTGGCATGCCGGTCGAGCAGCCCCCGGAAGCTCGACACGTACGCCGCGAGCTGGCGCACCGCCGCCTCGGCCCGCTGCCGGATCATGCCTTCCTCTTCCTGGGCCCGCTCCACGATCCGGGCCGCCTCGCTCCGGGCTTCGCGCAGGATGACTTCGGCCTCCCGATCGGCCTGAGCCTGGATATCGGTCCGGAGCTGCTGGGCCGCGATCAGGGCGTCGTTCATGGCCCGCTCCCGCTCGCGGAATGACCGCAGCTGCTCCACCTGGTTCTTGACCCGCTCGTCGAGCGCGGTCCGCTCGCGCACCAGCCGGTCCAATTCCTCCGCCACCCGCTGCTTGAAGCTCTCCACCTGGAGCGAGTCGTAGCCGCGAATGGCCCGGTGGAATTCCTGGGCCCGGACGTCGTGCGGGGTGAGATGGAACGTCTCGTCGGTCATTGCGCGCGTTCTCCGAACAGGATGGTTCCGAGCCGGATCATTGTGGCCCCCTCTTCCACCGCCACCGGGAAATCGCCCGACATCCCCATCGAGAGCTGGGGCAACCCGCGCCCCCGCCGCTCGGCCTCGTCCCGGCATTCCCGGAGCCGGCGGAACGCGGCCCGCTGGATGTCGGCGTCGCCGGTCAGCGGCGCCATGGTCATCAGTCCCTCGACCTGGAGACACGGGAACCGGTCGAGCGCGTCGAGCAGTGCGGGCAGGGCGTCGGGTTCCACCCCAGCCTTCTGGGCTTCGCCCGAGCAATTCACTTCGACCAGGACCCGCTGCCTGGTCCCGGGCGGCAACCGCCGGGCGAATTCCTCCGCCAGCTCCACCCGGTCGAGCGCATGAAACAGCTCGAACCGGCCGATCAACTGCTTCACCTTGTTCCGCTGCAAGGACCCAATCAGATGCCACTCGACCGGTACGTCGCTCACAGCAGGCATTTTCTGCACCGCTTCCTGCACCCGGTTTTCCCCCACGATCCGAAGACCCGCCGCCCAGGCGGCTCGAACCGCTTCAGGCGGGTGGGTCTTGGTCACGGCGATGATGGCGACCGGGTGGGACCAGCCCCCGATGGCCTGGTGTCGCGCGATGGTTTCCCGCACCGACGCGACCCGGGCGGGAAGCCCCGCGTAATCCATAACCTTCAAATTTACTGGGGTTTACCCGTGAATTGCAGGTACAGACGGGCGGACGGTAGGACGGTCGGACGGTCGGTGAACAGCCGACCGCTTTCAGGCGCTCGGCGGGCCTGACCTCAGCCGCGGCACAGCCGTGGGACCAGACCGTCAGACGGTCAGACCGTCTGTCACCGCCCCGTCTTCAGATCATCCAGCATCTGTTTGATCGCCGGGTTGTTCGACAGGCGGGTGGCCGGTTCCAGGTACCGGATGGCGGCGGCCGTGTCTCCCTGGCCGAGATAGGCATAGGCCATCTGGGTGAAGGGAATTCCGAGTGTTGCGGCGGTAGATGCGGCGGTGCTCTCGAGACCTCTCGCGCCCCGCGCCAGCAGATCCGCATACCGGTAGGTGCCGAAGATCAGACTGTCGGTGACCGGGAGATCGAGCGGCGCGCTGAGCATGCGTCGGAGGTCGTACCGGCCCGACGTGGTATCGGGCGGCTCGGGCAGCAGTCGCATGCCCAGCCCCTGCTGCACGATCAGGTGGTCCAGCTGGTAGACCTTGCCGGCGGCGGCGAGCCCCCACGCCAGCGGGCGGCGGCCGAGGTTTTCCTGGATGACCCGAATGGTCAGGAAATCATTGGGACTGAGGACCGTATTTTGCGCCAGGGTCACTTCGTGGGTGCCGAAACGGAGGGTGACGTCCTGCGGCAGATACTGCGGCAGGGCGTTGGCGATGTCCTCGTTCGACATCGAGTGCAGCCGCCAGTCCGGCACCGGACCGGCGGGATATTGTCTCCAGATGGCGGGCGCGGTGGCCGGCTCGAACGGACGGGCCGGATTATCCCGCAGCTGTCGCATGTACCAGTCGGTCTGCGCCAGCGCCAGGCAGACCACAGTCACGTCCCGCCGAATGCCCTGGACTTCCTGGGCCCACCAGAGCGGGAAGGTGTCGTTGTCGCCGAAGGTAAAGAGAACGCCGTAGGGCGGCACCGAGTTGAGCAGGTTGTAGGCGAAGTCACCGGCGAGCCGCGCGTCGGCGCCGTGCTTCCGGCTGGCCGCCGTGAAGTTGAGCGCGAACGGCAGCACCGCGAGGGCGAACAGAACCGTTCCGGCCCAGGCGCGGGGCCCCAGGGCCAGCATCAGTCTTCGCACCAGTGCCGCGAGCCCCATTCCGGCCCACACTCCCCACACCAGGAAGCTGGCGATGAAGAAGTAGTCCCGCTCACGGACCTCGTGATCGGTGGAATCGGGATACTGCTGGTAGCCGATGCTGAATCCGGGCTCGAAGTTCATGTAGGCCACCAGCCCGAAACCGGTGGTGAGGAACAGCGTGAACAAGAGCCACCAGCTGCCCCGGTCGGCCTCGCGCTGCGCCAGCATGCCCCGAAGGCCGAGCGACAGGAACAGCAGGGTCACCAGGGTGCGGAGCGGGAACGCGCCGATGGTCGTAGCGACGCCCTTGGCCCACTGCCAGTCGAAATACTGGAGATAGTTGAGCAGCTGCAGGCCGACCAGCGTCAGCGAACGGCCCGGGTTCTCCGGCCCGTGCAGCTCGGTGGGATCGTCCAGCGGGCTCCGGAAGCCGTACTGCTCGCGGCGGATCACCGCCAGGAGCGAGCGGAAGGTGGAAGGGTCCGCTTCGTTGATATAGGGCTGCTGGCCCGATCGGATGAAGAGAAACAGGTACGTGGTAACGCCCACTGCGGCCAGGCCCAGGGCGATGACGGCAAAGCGGGTGGCGCCGGCCCGCACCGCCAGCACCAGGGCGCCGCCGAACAGCAGCCCGCCCAGGAAGAGAAGGCCTGCGTTCCCGAGCCCGGCCCCGATCAGCAGGGTCCAGGTGCCGGCAACGACCGCGGCCTCGGCCCATTCCCGGCGGGACTCCGCCGGATCGGGATGACGTTCCCGCCAGAGGGTGACCAGGAGGAACGTTACCAGCGCTGGGCCCACCAGCAGCGCCAGCAGGTGATTACCGATCGACACCCCGCCCAGGTACAGCGCCAGCAGCAGCATCTTGGGCCCCGCCGGCGTGTCCCGGTGGGCTCGCCACCGGAGCGCCAGCCAGGTGACCGCCGCCACCGTGAGGACCGCGATGGCGTAGACCTCGGTTTCGTTCGAGTTCTGCCACATGGTAAACCCGAAAGCCGCGACGATCGCGGCGGACACCGCCCCGCCGTACCGGATCACGGCGCCCTGCCTCCCTCCGGGGCGAACCACGAGTCCGCCTAACGCCTCGTACGCCACCAGGAACCAGAGTCCCGCCCCCGCCGCACCGCACACGGCGCTGAGCAGGTTGGTGCGCCAGGCGAATTCCCCGAACGGCACCAGCATGCCCCAGACGTGGCCCATCATCACGAACAGCGGGGTGCCCGGCGGATGGGGAATACCGAGGATCTTGGCCGTGGCGATGAACTCGCCCGCATCCCAGAAGGTGACCGAGGGAGCGAGGGTCAGGATGTAGCCGATCAGAACGATGACGGCCACCAGGGCGGCAATGAGATAGGGAGGGCGATCGGTCATGTCAAAAGCGAGTGCAGATTGCAGAGTGCAGATCGCAGAGTGCAGAAGTGGAGACGGCGCGGGGCTCGAGGTGGCCGG
>DASTEX010000479.1:0-2824 GCA_035709185.1 Gemmatimonadales bacterium | reverse complement strand
CACTTCGAGGTTGAAGTTGGGGGTTGCCGGACCCAGGGACAGCGTCGATCGGTCGATGGTGGCTGGGGCCGTCGGCGGGTTGGGCGAGCAGGCCGCCACTGAAAGCGTGGCCAGAATGGTGCACATCCGGGGGGTATTCATGGGGCATCCATGGTGAAGGAAACGGGGGATGTTCGTTTCCCTGCACGATGGGAAGGTCGCGTGACCCTGACGTGATCCAGCAGTGACTTGGCGCCGTCGATTCGGCGCTCGACATTGCCTGTCAGCGGATCCTGAAGTACCGCCGGCTCAATCGCTGAGTTGTCAGGTCGCTGAATCGCTGGATGAGATGGGTTTGCCGTTGAATAACCTGAGCAGGTCCGCCGGGTCCACCGGTTTGACCAGGTGGTGGTCAAAGCCGGCCGCTTCGGTACGCCGGCGGTCGCCGTCCTGGCCCCATCCGGTCAGGGCGACGATCAACGCGTCCCGTCCCCACGGCAGCATGCGCAGCCGGCGGCAGACCTCGTAGCCATCGAGTCGCGGCATGCCGATGTCGAGCAGGACGATGCCCGGTCGTCTCTCCGCGGCGACCTGCAGCGCCTCCTCGCCGTCCCTGGCGGTCCAGACTTCGTGACCATTCAGCATGAGCAGCGTGGCCAGCGTTTCGGCGCTGTCCTCGAGATCATCCGCCACCAGCACTCGCTGCCGGGAGGCCGCGGCCGGCTCGACCGGGGAGGATCCATTCGAGGTGGACGGGGCCAGGGCCGGAGCCAGCGGAAGCTCAACCGTGAAGGTGCTGCCCCGACCCGGTCCCGCGCTCTGGGCCGTGACCCGCCCGCCGTGCAGCGTCACCAGTCCCTGCACCAGGGACAGCCCGATGCCAAGTCCGTCCTGGGATCCATCGAGCGACGGGCTGACCCGGGTGAACCGCTCGAAAATGTGCGGCAGCGACTCGGCCGGGATACCGATCCCGTTATCGCTCACGCGCACCACCACTGCGTCATCCCGGGTCTCCGCCGTGACCCGGATATGGCCCGAGCCGGCGATGTACTTCGCGGAGTTGTTGAGCAGGTTGGAGAAGACCTGGGCCAGCCGAACCGGATCGCCGTTCAGTTCGATCGGGTGGCGGGGCAACTCCACGTCGAGCCGGTGTCCCGCCCGGCTGATGAGCGGACCGCTGGTTTCCACCGCGCTGGTCAGCACGTCGCGCAGGTCCACCCGCTGGAGGCGCAGCTCCAGCCGGTTATGCAGGATGCGCGAGACATCGAGCAGGTCGTCCAGCAGCCGGGTCATCTGCCCCACCTGCCGGTCGATCACGTCCCGGCTCCATTGAATCTCGGGGTCGTCCGGGGTCTTGAGCTTCAGGATCTGGGCAGCGTTCCGAATCGGCGCCAGCGGATTGCGCAGCTCGTGCGCCAGCATGGCGAGGATGTCGTCCTTGCGCCGGTCGGCCAGCCGAAGGGCATCCTCCGAGGACTTGAGGTCGCGCAGCGCTGCCTCGAGCCGGGAACGCTCCGCCTGAAGCCGCTCCTCGCTCTCCCGGAGGGCTGCGACCGCCTTCTCCTGCTGCTCCAGCGCCCGGGTGCGGTCGCGCACCTGCTGCTCCAGCTCGGCTCGGGCCTGCCACACGTTCTCCGCCATGGTCTGGGACGCCCGCTGCAGGCGCCCGACTTCGTCGGTCCGCATCAGGGCGGGTCCCGGCTCGGGGCGCTCGCCGGCGGCCACGCGTTCCGCCGCCTGCGTCAGCTCGGTCAGGGGTCGAGTGACCCGGCCGCTGGCCCAGAAGCTCGCGATGACCCCGAGCAGCACGATGATGGTGCCGAGGAGGGCATACTCCCGCACCAGGGTCTGCACCGGTGCCAGGACGGCGGCGACGGGGAATTCTGCCGCGAACACATAAGGCGTTCCCCGGATGGGGTAGGTCGCGACGATGTAGTCCGTTCCCTGCTTGCGGTAGCGGGTGGCATCAGGAGTCGGCGGACCCTCCACCGGCCGGTTCAGATCGGACCAGAGCGATCCATCGGCGTTGCCGAAGAGCAGGCCGCCGCTCTCGCCCATCAGGCCCCGGATGGTCTGAAGGGAACGGGGGTTGGTCGCGACCTTCCGGATCCTCACGACCGAGCCAAGCAGGGTCCCGCCGTCGCGCACCGGAACCGTGGCCTCGAACAGGATGGAATCGGCCCGGGCTCGGGCCCGGCCGAATCCGCCGCTGTCGGGAGGCAACGTTTCGTCGAAGGCCCAGGTCGGCAGCGTGGGGGTGGTGGCGAGAACCACTTTGCCGGACAGCGCTCGCAGCCCGACCTCGATTCTCGGACCGGAGTCACTCACCAGCTGCTGCATGACCTCTCGCGCCTGCGATGAGGCCGTCCCGGTACGGAGGGCCTGGACCACAGCCGGATCAGCGGCGACGTCGGCCAGGGTGCTCTGGAGTTGGAGCAACCCCATACTCGAGCTCTCGCCCAGGCTGTAGACTGCCGCCCTGGCCCGGGCCTCGGCCGCCTCGATGGCCGACCGCTTGCTGCTCTCATACGCGATGACGCCGAACGCCGCTATGGCAAGGCCCAGGAGGACCGCGCCTCCGAGGGCCAGACGGACCCG
Source organism: Gemmatimonadales bacterium (assembly GCA_035709185.1). Lineage (GTDB taxonomy): Bacteria > Gemmatimonadota > Gemmatimonadetes > Gemmatimonadales > GWC2-71-9 > SZUA-320. Next base: position 247 of record DASTEX010000479.1, on the reverse strand, counting down.
AAGGGGGACGCCCGATGACAGGGGACTCATCAGTGACGCAGCTCAGCTTCCGTGATCGGTACAATATGCGCCGGTACCGGCCGCGCTGGAACAACCCAGGTCGGTGTTGCACTGACTTGCAGCGGCAAACCGTTAGCCGTTAGCCGTTAGCCCGACGCCCTCGACGCCCTCGACGTCCTCGACGTCCTCGACGTCCTCGACGTCTTCTACGCTCTTATCCCGGGCGCTTCCCGACCGCGATCCGCTT
>DASTEX010000478.1:0-2787 GCA_035709185.1 Gemmatimonadales bacterium | reverse complement strand
TTGACCCCGGTGTCGGTGGCCATCGACCAGTTGTTGTGCTTGCCCGAGCCGTTGACGCCGGCGAACGGCTTCTCGTGCAGCAGCGCCTGGAGCCCGTGCCGCGGCGCGACCCGCCGCAGGGTCTCCATCATGATCATCTGATGGTCCGAGGCGATGTGGCTGGTCTCGAACAGCGGCGCGATCTCGAACTGCTGCGGTGCCACTTCGTTGTGCCGGGTCTTGACCGGGACGCCCAGGCGCCAGAGCTCCTCTTCCACCTCCGACATGAACGCCAGCACCCGGGGCGGAATGGAACCGAAGTAGTGATCCTCCAGCTGCTGCCCCTTGGGCGGGCGGGCGCCGAAGAGCGTCCGCTCGCAGGTCATCAGGTCAGGCCGCTTGTAGTAGAGGTCGCGGTCCACCAGGAAGTACTCCTGCTCGGGACCCACGGTCGTGATCACCCGGCTGACTCCGGGATCGGTACCAAACAGCTTGAGGATCCGGAGCGCCTGGCGCGACAGCGCCTCCATCGAGCGGAGCAGCGGGATCTTGGTGTCGAGGGCCTCGCCGTTCCACGACACGAAGGCGGTCGGAATGCAGAGCGTGACGTTCCGGTTGCCCCGCATCAGGAAGGCGGGACTGGTCGGGTCCCAGGCGGTGTAGCCCCGGGCCTCGAAGGTGGCCCGCAGGCCGCCGGAGGGGAAGCTGGAGGCGTCGGGTTCGCCCTGCACCAGGTCGGTGCCCGAAAAGTTGTAGATCACGCCGCCCTGCCCGTCGGGCGCCACCAGCGAGTCGTGCTTCTCGGCGGTCGAGCCGGTGAGGGGCTGGAACCAGTGGGTGAAGTGGCTGGCCCCGTTCTCGATGGCCCAGTCCTTCATGGTGGCGGCGACGACGTCGGCCACCTGGGCGTCGAGTGGCTCGCCGTGGTCCACCGTCCGGACCAGGCTGCGGTACACCTCTTTGGGCAGGCGCTGCCGCATGATGCGACGGGTGAAGACATCGGCCGCAAAAATCTCGTCAACCGGCGTGGAGCCGTGACCGTTCTTGGTGGGTTCAGCCATGGAAACACTCCGGAAGATGCCGCGGTCCAGCGATGTGGCGTGCATGCGAGGGGCCGCCGTGGTTCGGGTCGGGGCAAGTCTAGCGGGGGAGACGAAGGGTCGCTATATCTTTTCCCTAGACGCACTAGGGGAAAAATCCTGGCTAGCTGTCAGCCCCGTTAGCGGTTGGAGCGGCTGGCGGCGCTGACTCGACAGTGAAGCGACCGTCGCACGGAAGCCAGCCAACCGCCCACGGCTAACGGCTAACGGCTAACGATAGAGCGAAATGGAGCTGCTTCCGGGAACGTTGGAGCTGCTGATTCTCCGCGCCCTCCGCTGGGAGCCGACCCACGGCTTCGGCGTGGGGGCGTGGATTCGTCTGGTCACCAACAATGCCTTTCCGCTCGAGGAGGGGACGCTCTATCCCGCGCTCAAACGGCTGGAGCGGCGGGGCTGGATCGAAGGCGAATGGGGTACCTCGGACGCGGGCCGACGGGCCCGTTTCTACACGCTCACTCCGTCCGGGCGCCAGGCCCTGCCCCGGCTTATCAGTGAATGGGAGCAGTACGTCGCCGCGGTGGACCGGGCGATCCGGTACGGGAATCCGAGGGGGCTATGGGCCCAGAAACCCATTGCCGATTGACAATTGACAATCGCTGGCGCCCGCATTTCTCGTCCCGGGGAGGAATCGTCGATTGTCAATCATCAATCGTCAATGAGTAGTCCGCTCCGCCAGCTCCACGAGCCCCCCACCGGCGCGCCTCCCTGGGTGCCCCTCGCCTGGTTCGGGGGTGCCCTGGCCTGGCTGATCCTCTCCGCGCTGGGACTCTACTGCATCGCGCCCGACCTGGCGGCCGGGAACCTCTACTCCCCCAGGGTCTTCGCGGTCACCCATGCCCTCACGCTCGGCGTGCTGACTTCGGCCGTCCTCGGAGCGCTGCACCAGTTCATCCCCGTGGTCATGGGGGTGCCGATTCGCCATCCCCGGGTGGCGATCGCCGGCTTCTGGCTGTCGGAGACCGGCACCGCGCTGCTGGTGTATGCCCTCTGGCACTGGAACCTGAGGCTCCAGCTCGGGGCCTGGATCATCTTCTTCGCGGCGGTCGGCGCCGGATCCTGGAGCGTCCTCCCCGCGCGACGCCGAGCCACCCAGAACCGGTACGTCGGGGTCTTCGTCTCGGTGGGGCACTCGGCGCTGGGGTTGGCCATGTTCCTGGCGCTCGCTCGCATCGGACACGGGCTGGGCTGGTGGGAAGTCTCGCGTGATGGGCTGCTGGTCGCGCACCTGCACCTGGGGCTGGTGGGATTCGGAACCCTGACCGCCGTCGGGTTCGGCAGCAAGATGATTCCGGCCTTCCTCCGGTCGTCGGCGGCGCCCGAGCCGGCCCGGTTCGACCGGATCGCAGGGCTCGCCGCGGTCGGGCTGATCGTCTTTTCGGCCGGCGCCATCTGGAACCGATCCTGGCTGGTGTGGATCGGTGGTTTCCTCCTCCTGCTGTCGGTGGTGCAGCATCTCGCGGTCATCGTCGGTTACTGGAAGTCCCAGACGGTTCCCCGGCTCGATCCCGCGCTCGGCTTCATCGGGGCCGCGGTGCTGTGGTACGCAGTCGCAGCCGGGCTGGGCGTCTGGCTGCTGGTAACCCGGCCCCCCGGCGGGCCGATCTGGGCGGCCTACGTTCTGGCCTTTCTGCTGGGGTGGCTGATCCACCTGATCCTGGGAGTGCTGCACCGGATCGGACCGCGGCTCACGGCCAACCTGCTGGCCCTT
>DASTEX010000477.1:0-4974 GCA_035709185.1 Gemmatimonadales bacterium | reverse complement strand
ACGATCATCCTGCGGGATGAGCCGGTGGCGGTGAACGACACGCTTATCTCCCGCGGCGGCGTTACCGACATCCGGGCCGCGGTGTCCTATACCGCGAGCCCGCGGCTCGCATTCGGGCTGGGATTCCACCTGCTGACCGGAACCAACCGGATCCAATACCGCCGCCACTTCAGCGATTCGACCTATACGGCGGTGGCGCTGCGGAACGAGCTCTCGATGAGCGGGCCCGGGGTTTCGGCCGGCTTTTCGGCACTGCCGGTGCGCGGGGTTCGACTGGCCGGCATGGTGCGGTGGGACGGGGACCTCCATTACTACAAGGACTCGACCCGGCTGGATGACATACCGCTGCCGATCACCGTCGCCGGCGGGATCCAGATCCAGGCCGGTCCGCGCCTGCTGCTGGCGGGGCAGGCGCTCCGCCGCAACTGGTCGACCGCCAATGAGTTTGTCGTCAGCGAGGGCGGCATCGGCGCCCGCAATACCACCGAGGGGTCGTTCGGCCTGGAGTGGATCCGCAACAGCCGCCGTCCCTCGAGCTTCCCCCTGCGTCTGGGCCTGCGGTATGCCCAGTTGCCGTTTCCGGTCGTGGCCGGCCAGGAAGGGAAGGAGCTCCAGCTGAGCTTCGGGACCGGCTTCCGCTTCACCGCCGACCGGGGCAGTCTCGATATTGCGCTGGAGCGGACCTGGCGGGAGGACGCCGGCTCGTTCCGGGAGCGGACGTTCATGCTCTCCGTGGGGGTTGGGATACGGCCGTAGCCCGTCGCGGGTCGCTAGTCCTGGTCGCTAGCATTTTCCGTCGACGCTCCGTTCTCACGTCCAGCCTCGAGGCCGCTCCGATTGGCCACGGAGGCTGGAAATGAGAATGAAGCCTGGAGTTCAGGACTAGCGACCAGCGACTAATGACCAGAGACTCGTGCCAACGTATGAAGCGCGTCTACATCGAAACCTACGGTTGCCAGATGAACGTGGCCGACACCGAGCTGATGCTCGGTGTGCTGCGGGGGGACGGGTACGTCGCTACCGATTCTCCCGACCAGGCCGACGTGATGCTGGTCAACACCTGCGCCGTGCGGGACAACGCCGAGCAGCGGGTGGTGGGGCGCGTGGGCGAGCTGCAGCGATTCCGCCGACCGGGCACGGTGCTGGGCGTAGTGGGTTGCATGGCGCAGCGGCTGGGGCCCGCGCTGCTCGAGCGGGAGGCCAGGGTGGATCTGGTCGCCGGCCCCGATGCCTATCGCAATCTCCCGACTCTGCTGCGGGAGGCCGGCACCGGCGAGAGGGTGATCGACACCTCCTTCCGCTCGTGGGAACATTACGAGGACGTGCCGCCGGTCCGGCCGGCCGGTCCCACCCAGTTCGTGACGGTGCAGCGCGGCTGCGATTACAAGTGCACCTTCTGCATCGTTCCGTATACGCGCGGACCCGAGCGAAGCCGTAAGCTGGAGGACGTGGTCCTCGAGGTGACCCGTCTGGCGGAGCGGGGGACCACGGAAGTGACCTTGCTGGGCCAGACGGTCAACTCCTATCACGATGGTCTGCACGACTTCGCCGACCTGCTCAGAGCGGTGGGGCGGATCGACGGCATCCGCCGGCTGCGGTTTACCAGCCCGTATCCCACGGACTTCACCGATCGGGTGCTGGCGGCCATGGCCGCGACCCCGGCAGTGTGCGAACACGTGCACCTCCCGGTGCAAAGCGGCTCCAACGCCGTTCTCCGCCGGATGCTCCGGCGGTACACCCGGGAGCAGTTCCTCGAGGTCGCGGCCCGGCTGCGCGCCGCCATTCCGGGCCTCACGCTGTCCACCGACATCATCGTCGGCTTCCCCGGCGAAACCGAGGAGCAGTTCCGCGAGACGCTTGCGCTGGTCGACGAGGCGTCCTTCGACGACGCATACACCTTCCGGTATTCACCGCGGGACGGGACGCCGGCCACCCGGCTGGCCCGCGACTTCGTCCCCGACCACGTCGCCGCCGAGCGGCTGGAGCGGCTCATCGCGGCGGTGCGGGAGCAGGCGCGCCGCAAACACCTCGCGCGGGTGGGCCAGGAACACGAAATCCTGGTGGAGCGGCCGGCCCGTCGGGGCGGCTTCATGCTGGGCCGCACCCGGCAGAATTTCCTGGTCCTGGTCGATCTCCCCCCTGCCGCCGTCGGCGAGTATCATCGGGTTCGACTCACCGGCACGACGGGATCCACCTTCACGGGGGCGCGCGAGCGCGCCGGGCTGGCTGTCCTATGATCCACAATCTGGTCGAGGAGCACGTCCGGGACTCGTACGATGGGGTGGTCAAGAGCTTTCCGGACTTCTGCGGCTGCTACATCTGCCGGGAAGACGTTTATGTGTACGCCCTGAACCGGCTGCCGGCCCGGTACGTTCGGAGCCACCAGGGGCTCGCGGTCACCGAGGTCTCGCTCGACCGGCACCAGGAGCGGGCCACCATCGACGTGGCGGTGATCGACGGCATCCGGCGGGTTCATGCCACCCCCCGCTGCGAAAAAGCCCAGAAGCGTCCCGTAACCTCCTGACCCGGCGGCGGCGGTGAAGCCGCCCCCGGTCGTCTGGTTCGTGCTTGCCTTCGGGGCCGGTCTCGCGACCGGCCTCGCGCGTTTTTATCCCGGTCTGGTGGGGTTTGGCTGTCTGATGGCCATCCCGTTGCTTCGCCGCCGGGAGCTTTCACTCATTCCCATCGCCGCGCTGCTCGGGCTGGTACACGCCTCGATCGCGTGGGCCTCCACGCGGCGCAGCTGCAACGCCCACCTGCGGCCCGGCGCATTTCAGCTCACGGCCATCCTGCGGGATGCCGGCCGGCCTGGCGTGGTCCTGGCGCGTCCGGTCGGCCGAGGCTGCAACGGGAGCGTGGCGCTGCGCTGGCCCCGTGAGCCCGGAGTCGCCGCCGGAAAACGAGTGGTGCTCGACGGCAAATGGATTTCACGGCCAGCCTGGGCCAATCGCCCCGACGGGATCTTCCTGGTGCGGCGGGTGGTCGAGGCAAAGGGTCGCCCCGACCGGGCGGCCCGCCTCCGCGGCTGGGTCACGGAAACGGCCGAGCGGCGGTTCGGGGCCCGGGCCGGACTGGTCGACGCCCTGGTGCTCAACCGGCGGGGAGCGATGGACCCCGAGCTCAAGGACGCCTTCGCGCGGAGCGGGCTGGTTCACCTGCTCTCGATCAGCGGATTTCACGTCGGACTGATTACCGCTTGGCTGGTGCTGCTGCTTCGCGCGCTCGGGGTGCCGCGGGTCCGGGCCACGGTGCTGGGCGCGGTGATGTCGTGCGGATACGTGGCCTTTCTCGGCTGGCCCGCGCCGGCCACCCGGGCGGCAGCGTTAGGCCTGTTGCTGGCGCTGGGGCTGGCCCGGCAGCGCGCCGTGCAGCCCACGCCGTTGCTGCTCGCCACCTGCCTCCTGGTCCTGCTGGTGGATCCCTGGGCCATTGCGGACCTGGGCGCCTGGCTGTCCGCCGCCTCGCTCTGGGGTGCCACGACGTTCACCCGCTGGAGTGATCGGGCGATCAGCCCCCATCCCGCCGTCCGGACCCTGTTCGGGTCGATCGGGGCTACTCTCGCCGCGGCGCCGATCACCGCCGGTGTGCTCGGGACGGTCTCGCTGGCCGGGATTCTCCTCAACTTCGCCGGTATTCCGATCGCGGCGCTGGCAGTACCGGCCATCCTGCTCACCCTGGTCCTGTCGGTCATTGCTCCGCCGCTGGGGGATACCATGGCCGGCGGCGCGGGCCTGGTGCTGGCCGCGCTGGAGCAGGTCGCACTGCTCGGCGGCCGGATCCCCGGCGGTTCGACCCTGATCGAGCCCGGGGTCCGAGCTTTGGGTGTCTGGGGCGCCGTGCTGGCGGCGGCCGGTTTTGCCCTTGCCGGCGGCCGCCGGCTGGCCGCGGCGGGATACCGGGCGGCGTTCGCCGGTGCGCTGGGCAGCTGGATCTGGGTGACCGCCGTTCAGCTTCGAGTCCGGGGCGAGGGCCGGGGCGAATTGACGTTATTTTTCCTCCGCGTCGGCCAGGGGGACGCCGCCGCGATTCGGACGCCGGGGAGCCGGTGGCTGATGGTGGACGCCGGACCGGGCAACGAACGGGCCGATGCCGGGACCCGGACCATCGTTCCTTTTCTGCATCGACGAGGTGCCCGTCACCTCGCGGGCATAGTGATTTCACACGCTCACGCCGATCACCTGGGGGGCGCAGCCAGTGTGCTGCGGCGGGTCCCCACTGCCGGAGTGCTCGAGCCCGCGGTGCCGGTGGCGGATTCGCTGTATCTCACTTTCCTCGACGAAGTGGAAAGCGAAGGGATCCGCTGGATGCCGGCCCGGCAGGGTGACACGTGGACCGTCGACGGGGTGCAGTTTACCGTACTGCACCCGGACACCACCTGGCGCGGCTGGGGCGAAGATCTGAACGAGGACTCGGTGGTGCTGCTGGTGCAGTATCGCGGCTTCCGGGCGCTCTTCACCGGCGATGCAGGATTCCCGGTGGAAGATCGCCTCCGGGGGCGGATCGGCCGGGTGCAGGTGCTCAAGGCGGGGCATCACGGCTCCCGCACCGCCACCGGCGACGCCTGGCTGGCCGAGCTCCGACCCGATATCGTGGTCGCGAGCGTGGGGCTCAACAACTACGGGCATCCCGCGCCGGCCATGCTGAAGCGGGTGGCGGCCAGCGGAGCGGCGCTCTGGCGGACGGACGAGGATGGGACGGTCGAAGTGCGCACCGACGGGCAGCGGGTGGTGGTCAAAGGACAGCGCCGCAAGCAGGAGTTCACGATCGATTGACAATTGACCAATGACGATTGTCACGATTAGGCGGAAGCGGGCGCAATCGTCAAAGGTCAATTGTCAATCGTCAATAGTAAGGGGAGGTCTGATGCAGCGCCCAACCGTGGTCAAGACGATCGAGGCTTTCATTCTCGAGCAGGAGCGGCTGCATCCCCACGCCACCGGTGAGCTCACCAACCTGCTGTACGACATCGCGCTC
>DASTEX010000476.1:0-4315 GCA_035709185.1 Gemmatimonadales bacterium | reverse complement strand
GTCCCGACGTCCGCGCCCGGGGTGTCGGCCTGTACTATCTGGTTCGCAGCCTGGCCATCACCCCGGCCGCCACGATCGGGGGACTGCTCTGGCAGGTGTCACCCGCGTTTCCATTCCTCATGGCCGGGGCGGTCGGCCTCGCGGGAGTCATCCTCTTTACCCTGACTGTCGACGAGCAGCATGCCGGTTAATTGTTGGTGGTCTCCGGGCACGACCGGGTGCTACCAGCAGGCGGTGGGCCCCCTACAGGTCTTCATCGCAGCCAGCCGCTTGGCCAACCGCAGCCGGATCGCGGCATAGGCCGGATCGGCGTGGCGGCTCGCGACCTGGGCCGAGTCCTTGGCGAGGTCGTAGAACTCCCGGTCGCCGTTGGCGTACTCGGTGTAGACGAACTTCGCTTTCCTGATGGACCAGAAGACGCTGGCCGCCCCGCCGAGCGGGCTGTCCTCTACCAGCACGTGGCGCGGCGTCGCCCAGGTGGCCTGCCCCTGGAGCAGGGGCCACAGGCTGCGGCCATCCATGGTGCGGCGGGCGCTCGCTCCCGCCGCCGCGACGATGGTGGGTGCCAGGTCAATGTTGGCGACCGGGGCCCCGACGTTGCGTCGCGGGGTGACCCCGGGTCCACGGATCAGGAGCGGCACCTTCACCGCCGGCTCGTAGGGCAGGACCTTGCCGAATACGATCCGATGCTCCCCCTGGAACCAGCCGTTGTCCGACGTGTACACCACGAGCGTGTTCTGGAGCACTCCGGCACCCTGGAGCGCGTTCACGATGGCGGCGACGCCTTCATCGACCGCCAGCAGGGACTCCAGCAGCGCCCGGTGGGCCGCACCGAGCTCGGTCACCTGCGCCGCTGTCATGAGCGGTCGTCGGCGCATGCTGGCCGGCTTATCGGACATGTCCGCTTCGTTGAAGGCGGGAGACTGAGGCAGGAGCTCGCCGGCGAAGCGACCCTGGTGACGCGGTGCGGGAACGGCCTTCCGGAACGCCGGATCGCCCGTGTTGAGTCTGTGGGGCGCCAGGTAAGTGACGAACAGGAAGAACGGTTCCCCGCCCGTTGCGGCCGCCGGTCCGCGCCGCCCGATGAAATCCACCGCCTTGGCCGTATAGACGTCCGCCTGGTACTGGTCGGGAGTGCTCCCATACGTCACCAGGATCCCGTTCTCGTTCAAGACATAGCCATAGTACTCGTACGCCAACGGGTCGATCGACCCGTACCACTCGGTGTATCCCGGCGGGACCTCCAGCGGGTCCACTTGGCCGTATCCGTTGAGGTACTTGCCAATGTGGCCGGTCACGTAGCCTGCCTCCTGAAGCCAGAGCGGCAGCGTATTGGTCTGGTCGAGGGCGGTGACCCCTCCGTCCGGCGGTTGGTTGCTGCGGACACCATGGTTGTGCGGGTACTGCCCGGTCAACAGCGTGGCTCGGGAGGGGCAGCAGAGCGAATACGTCACCGTGCTGTTGCGAAAGGTCACCCCGGCCGCGCCGACCAGCTTGCGAGTCTGGGACATGACTTGCATGTCGCGGACCGACTGATCGTCGCTCATGATCACGACCACATTGGGACGGGCAGCGGCGCTGGGGAACGGCTGCCCCGAAGTCGGGCCGTCCCTCGCCGCGGGGCCGGATGGATCCGTCGGCGTCGAATCGGTCGAGCACGCCGCCAGCGAGGCGACGGCCACCAGGGTTGCACCGCGAAGCAATGGCGACAGCGGAGGGTGCCAGGACGTGAGTGGTCGCATCTGTCCTCCTCGTGATCCGCCTTCGCGGCGGTGGTCATCGGGGCGGGTCAGCGGACTCCACTGGCCAACGCGTGGGGAGCGGAACCGGAGCCCGGATGTCACTCCGGACGGCCCCGTGGGCGGTCCTGGCAGGCGCCGAGGGCGAGAGAGCAAGGCGATCCGCGGCGGCAGAACCGGAGGTACCAATAGCTGGAGCCCGTGCGACAAGAGGAGCCCCGAAGGCCGAAGGTTGTTTGAACACGGCGTGAAGGGATCATCACCGGAGGGCACTGACTCTCCCGCTCCGATCGTAAGGGTCGTACTCAGCGGTAAGAGGTGGGGCGAGCCGAAGGGCGAGGTAAGCTCGAGCCGCTGCTGCCCTCCTCACGGCGCTAGCCGCAAGCTCCAGAGCAGGCCGACCGTCAGATCCGGTGCGGTCTCGGTCAGCCCGGCCGTCGAGACCAGGCTCCACGAGCTTGCCCCTGCGAGGCGGTGCACCCCGGCGCCTACCGAGAACGGCGCATCGTAGCCGTCGAGCACGGCGGTGCCGCCCGAGACGAGGACCGTTGCGCCCCAGCGGTTCTCGCTGAGATAGGCCAGGCTCGCCGTGCCGGAGATCAGGTCCCGGAGCTCCAGGTCCTCGAGGTCGCCCAGCCACCAGTACGCGAGATCGAGCCCGACCATGATACCGCCGCCGACCAGGTGACTCACGCCGGTCATGGCGCCGACATCCCACTCGCCGGTCCCGAAGGTCGCGGTGTCCGCCACCGGGATCTTCACCACACCACCCACGCCGACCCTCGTCGCGCCCGTTCCCTGGCTTCGCCAGTTGAGCGACACCGCGGGATCGCCCACGGCGGCCTGGTAGCCGGTCACGGCGGATGGTGGCACGTCGACGGCGCCGTGCGGGAGGCTCGGCCTCATGCCCATGTCGCCGCCATGCTTTCGGGTCTGGCCCGAGTCCGCGACGGCCCCGCTCGAAGACCCACCGGTCGGGATGTGTCCCGTTCCCGTGCCGCTCACCAACGTGGTGTTCTGATAGTAGAATGGCACCGCCCCGCGCAGGGTGAATCCGGACTCCTCCAGGGCGAGGCCCGCGGAGAGCGACCAGTTGGTGGTCCGTTCCTCGAACAGATAGGTACCGGTGGTGACCCCGAGGCCCACATCGAAGCGAATCCCCTGAGCCGCGAGCGGCCCAGGGGTGAGCAGGGCGAGAACGACCAGCCCCCGCTTCATTGCTTGCCGATCGTCTTCTGCAGCGCATCGTGGGCGCGATCCAGGTCCCGCTCCAGATCGTGCAACCGGTCGCGCAGCTGGTCGAGGTCGCGGATGCGATCGCGGTCGCGATCCCGATCCATGTCCTCGGTATCCAGCCGATCAGTCCGGTGCAGCATGTCACGGATGCGTTCTCCGGCCTCCGCCATATGGCGGCCCATTTCCTGGAAGTGGTCCTGCGTCCGGTGCTGGTTCATCCACCGGTTGGTCTCCTGAATCCGCTCCATGAGCCGGTCCATCTCACGGAGCTGAACCTGCTGGCGCTCCATCTGCTGGTAGCCCTCGACTCGAGGGGGCTGCGCCGGCTTCTGCCCCTGCTGCCCCTGTTGTGCGACCAGGGGGCCCGCGGCAGCGATGAGCCCGATCAGGAGCGCGGCTACTATGCGGCACATATGTCCTCCCGTCTGGTGTTTGACCCACATCGAACTGTGTCAATATGGGCACCGGCGGATGAACAGGACGTTAGGCGCGCTGGAAAGAACCTTCAGCCGCGGCCGCTCGCTCATGCCCCGGCCGCTCCCGGCCAGTAAACGGCTTGCGAGCCTCGCCCGGGATCAGGTACTTTCGCGGGCACACCATGTCTTCACCGCGAAGCAGCGCTACGAAACCGACGGGACAAGCCACTCCTGCTCCCCGGGCCGAGCGTCCCCCCGGCGGCTACACCATACTCGTGGTGGACGACGAGGAGGCGGTCCGGCGACTCGCCTCCCGGATGATCACCTGGATGGGGAACCAGGCCCTTGAGGCGCGCCACGCGCGGGAAGCACTCGCCACCATCGAAGGACACCACGGGCCCATCCACCTCGTCCTCACCGACATCAAGATGCCCGGCATGAACGGGAGGGAGCTGGGCCGGATCATCGAGGAGCGCTGGCCGGGGACGCCGATCCTCTACATGTCGGGCTTCGCGTCCGAGGTATTCCGCGACGGGTTGCTCGAGCCCGGCGCCCCTTTCCTGGCGAAGCCATTCACGCAGGACGACCTCTCCTCCCGGGTGCGGACGATGCTGGAGGGTTAGCCCCGCGCCGTCCCCGACCCCGGGGTAACAGCCATCACTGCACAATCTTGCGAAACCGATTAAAATGCCGGCCCGAGTTCGGGCCCCCGCCGCCCGGTCCCGTGCATCGGCCCCCAGCATAGCAGAGACCGGGTTACGGCACCGGGGCGGCAGCCGGTGTTGCAGCGCCCCAGCAGCCCACCTTCCGGCACCTGCCCACGGGCACGTTTCGGGGGCGTCTGGGGGCGGCGATATGGCATGGATGTTGAACTTACGACGGCCTCCACCGCCCGCTAACACATGGTATCTTTTCAGGGAACGC
>DASTEX010000475.1:0-3727 GCA_035709185.1 Gemmatimonadales bacterium | reverse complement strand
GGAGCTCCGGCTGACGGGCGCGGGCCAGGACGGGGTCCGGTTCGCGGCGAAGCTGATCTCGAAGATCGGCTACCTGGCCAACGGTCTCGCGAGCGGGGACTTCAAGCCCACCAATCAGCAGCTGGAGGTGCAGCAGATCCTGGCGGAGGAGCTTCGGACCCACCTGCGGGCACTCGACACCCTGATGAGAACGGACCTCGCGGCACTGAATGAGCAGCTCAAGGCCAAAGATCTGCCGATCATCGTCGACCGGGGAGTGCCCAGACGATTGACGCCCTGATATGCCCTATCCGCCTTCCCCACCGAGCGGTAACATAGGGCGGTTCCCTACCTGGATCCTCCTCTGACGAGCGACGTTGTCACCCGACTCGCACAGGCGCTGTCCGATCGCTATCGGTTCGAGCGCGAGTTAGGCGCCGGGGGGATGGCCACGGTGTACCTGGCGCGCGACCTCAAGCATGATCGCCGGGTCGCGCTCAAGGTGCTTCACCCGGAGCTGGGGGCCGTGCTGGGCATCGAGCGGTTCCTGAGTGAGATCAAGACCACCGCCAACCTGCAGCATCCCAACATCCTCCAGCTGTTCGACTCGGGATCGGCCGAAGGTCTGGTGTACTACACCATGCCTTTCGTCGAAGGCGAGTCGCTCCGGAGCCGGCTGGAGCGGGAAACCGTGCTCCCGGTGGCCGATGCCGTTTCGATCGCCCGGGGTGTGGCTGCCGCCCTGGATTATGCCCACCGGCACGGGGTGATTCACCGGGACATCAAGCCGGAGAACATCCTGCTGCACGAAGGCCAGGCCCTGGTGGCCGATTTCGGAATCGCGCTGGCGGTGAAGCAGGCGGGCGGGGCCCGGCTGACCCAGACCGGTCTGAGTCTGGGAACGCCCCAGTACATGAGCCCGGAGCAGGCGACCGGGGAACGGGAGCTGGACGCCCGGAGCGACGTGTACTCCCTGGGCGCGGTCACCTACGAGATGCTGGCCGGCGAAGCGCCGTTCACCGCCCCGACCACCCAGGCGGTCATCGCGCGGCTGATGACCGACGAGCCCCGGGCCCTGTCGTCGATCCGGAAGACGGTTTCCCCGGCCGTCGAAGCAGCCGTGCACCGCGCCCTGGAGAAGCTCCCGGCCGACCGCTTCGCCACCGCCGCCCAGTTCGCCGAGGCACTGGCCGGATCAGCGACCGGGACGATCAGTGGCCCGCGGCGTTCGAGTGCTGTTCGGATCCGCCGCCAATCCTGGCTGCCGCTTGCGATCATGGCCGGGATCACGCTGGCGTCGCTCCTGGTTGCCGCGGGGCTTCTGCTTCGGCCGGTGAGAAACCCCTCCCGTCCGGTTCTTCGGTACACTCTGACACCGCCGGTCAGCGCCATTGTCCTCGACGTAGCGGTGACCGCCCCCCTTGCGCTCACTCCCGATGGTTCGAAGCTGATCTACGTGGGCCCGCCCCGCGGGCTGCACCTGTGGAACCTGGATCAGGCTACTCCGACCTTCCTGGCCGGCACCGAGGTCGCAACGGCCCCTTTCGTTTCCCCCGACGGCGAGTGGGTCGGGTTTCTGGTGGGCGGGCAGGTGCGGAAGAAATCGCTCCGCAGTGGCGAGGTGGTCACGATCGGCGACATCGTCAGCGGAACCGGATCGTTGCGCGGCGCCACCTGGACCGCGAAGGACGTGATCGTGATCGCGACCACTGCGGGACTGGCGAGCCTGCCGGCCGCCGGGGGCACCGTCAGGCGGATTCCGATCGATTCCCTCACGCTCATGGTTCGCTTCCCCGAGGCCCTCCCCGATGGCGAGTGGATTCTGGCTTCGGTGGCCAATCGGCAGGGGCCCGGTCCACCGGAGCTGGCGGCCATTGCGATCGCGAACGGACAGCTGGTTCGATTGGGTGTGACGGGGTCGAATCCCAAATACGTCGACCAGGGATATCTGGTCTACACCAGCCTTCAGGGCGGGCTCCACGCGGTGCCGTTCGACGCCCGGAACCGGCGGATCACCGGAAACGCGAAGCAGATCAGCGGGACCGTTTCCACCGGAGCCCTGGGCGGGGCGGACCTCGCGGTCGCCCGCAGCGGCACGATCGCCTATCTGGAGGGCGCCAGCTCGCCCGAACGGCGCCTGATCCGGGTCGAGCGATCCGGCAAGGAGCAGCAGCTCGAGGCTCCGGCCAGGAGTTATACCGGCCCGCGGATCTCTCCCGACGGCAGCAGGATCGCCGTAACCCTGGGCGATGCCCCCAACCCCCCCAATGACATCTGGCTCTACGATCTCACTCTCGGCACGCTGGGGCGCCTTACTTTCGACTCGACCTCGATGCATCCCGAATGGTCGGCCGACGGCCGCCGGGTGTACCATCGGCAGGCGCGATCGAGTTTCCTCGCTATGGTGACGACGACCGACCGATCGGCCCCGGCCGAATCGCTCTATGCCGGACTCGGTGATCTCATCGAGGTGGTGCCATCCAGGAGCGGAGACACGCTCATCACCCGGGAGTTGCGGTCGGCCGAGGATGATCGTGATCTCTTCCTGGTACCGCTCAGGCCGAGCGGGCCGGTGGTGAAGTTCGCGGGAGGGCCGGGGCTGCAGGTCGAACCCGCGCTCTCACCCGATGCGCGGTGGGTGGCCTATACCTCAGAGGAGTCCGGCAACCGGGAAGTATATGTCCAGCCTTTCCCCGGACCCGGACCGCGGTACCAGGTGTCCAGCCAGGGCGGACAGGCGCCTCGCTGGAACCCGGCCGGAGGCGAGCTGTTCTTCATCTCCCGCGATACCCTGATGGCGGTGCCGGCCACGACGAAGGGGAGCGCATTGGTGCTGGGCCGGAGCCGGCCGCTGTTTCCGCTTCGCTATGCCACCCTCCCGTTTCACGCGAACTACGACGTCGGACCGGACGGCACCTGGTTTGTGTTTGTCGCCGACCAGGGCGACCGCATGACCAGGAGTATCAAGATGGTGGTCAACTGGTTTGATCACTTCCCAGGCGGGAACTGACCAGACACCTTCACCCGGGTTTCGGTAACCGGGCCCTCCCGCCGACCATCAAACCGTTTCGGCGGCAGGGAGCATTCCTTCAAGTCCTTGAGTCATCAGGAGATCCCCATACCCTGTCAAGCGTGATAGGGGATACCCTATCATGATTGACAGCTTGCGGGAATTTCCCGCCGCCTCACATCTTGGCCTGCATAGGAGAAAGAACCGGGTTACCTCTGCAGGCGGTGATGCCATGGCGACTTTTGGGGTCGAAGGGATCCGCTATTTCGCTAACGCGCGTGCCGCCGGCGTCAGTTCAGCCGGTGACCTGACCTACACCTTCAATCGCAGCAACGGATTCGACAGCCAGCTGCGATCAGCGGGTCACTCACGGGCGTTCTACTGGGCGAACACGGATTGCTGGGAGACCGACATTCGCGATTCGAACCAGGGCGGCGACGACCGAAACTGGGTCGACAATGTCGACATATTCTGGATCGAGACCCACGGCAACCATGAGTCCGACGGTCGCGCCCGCCTGCTGTATGACACACCCCACACCCAGTGGCGCACCTGGTCTAATCAGTGGGAGCTGGGTGAGAGCTGGAATGCGGAATGGATCATGGCATACTCGTGCAAAACCGTCGACCTGAACCTCGTGACCGGGCTTTGGAACATGTTCGCGGGACTCCACGTTTTCTGCGGCGCCTGGGACAACATGTGGGACGGGATCACGACCGACGAGTGCGGCGAGGACGT
>DASTEX010000474.1:0-2875 GCA_035709185.1 Gemmatimonadales bacterium | reverse complement strand
GGTGGGCATGGCATTCGTGTCGACCCCGTGCGGCTCGCACACTGCGACGGGTGTGCCGGACCTGGAAAACGGCCGGCTGCTCGTCTACAACAGTTCGTCGAGCGGTGCGCTCGGCTGCCGGGGGCTCGATATCGTCGAGGTTCCCCTGGACGACCCGGCAGAGTCTACGTACCTGCGGTTCGAGCCATCGGGCGACCCGCGACCTCCGCAGCCGAACCTTGTCACGATCGATCCGCCGTCGTCTGCCGCGGGGACGTACGAGGCCAGCGGTGCTGCGTTCGGCCCGGCTCCCAGCGAGGCCGGCGTCGCCGGTGACGTCGTGTTGGCGAATGACGGCAGTGCATTTCCGACCGAGGCATGCGCCCCACTCGTCGGGTTCCCCGCCGGTGCCATCGCCCTGGTCGATCGAGGAACGTGCGGATTTGTTGTGAAGGCGGCCAACGTACAGGCCGCCGGAGCCGCCGCGATGATCGTGGTCAACAACGTGCCAGGAGCGCCGACCACCTTGGGAGGCACCGACCCGACGATCGTGATCCCGTCGGTGATGGTGTCACAGGCCGACGGCAACGTCATCAAGGCGGGTCTTCCCGCCACCGGCCGGGTCAGCATGACCCCGCTTCCGGAAGTGCCGGACCGATCGTGCCACGACACCGGCGTGATTCTGGGCGATGCTCTGAAGGTGGCCTGTGCAGGAAGTGACGGCTTCACGGTGTGGAGCCTCGACTCCGCCGACGGCGGCTCACTCGAGGATCCGGCAGTCCAGTACTCGAAGATCATCCCGGGTGTGAGCATCGGGCACTCGGCCAGCTTCACCTGGGACGGTGAGCTGGTCATCTTCGGACACGAGCCGGGCGGCGGCAGCCAGGCGCAATGCCAGGCGACAAGCCCGCTGGTCAACCGCACGCTGTTCTTCCTCGACGCGGATACCGGCGCGCCCGAGGGCACATTCGTTCATCCACGACCACAGACGAACACCGAGAACTGCACCTGGCACAACTACAACATCGTGCCAACCGACAAGGCGTACGTCCTCGTGTCCGGCAACTACCAGTCTGGCATCAGTGTGGTCGATTTCTCGGATCCCGCCAACGCCTTTGAGATCGCGTACGCCGACCCGGATCCGCTGGTCAACCCGGACAACCCGAATGCGGTCGAACTCGGCGGGGACTGGTCGACCTACTGGTACGACGGACGGATCTACGAGTCCGACATAACCCGCGGTCTGTTCATCTGGGATCTTCATGACCGGGCGGTGGCAGGTGCGAAGAAGCTCGGCCATCTGAACCCGCAGACCCAGGAGATCACCATTCAGTAACATTCAGATCTCAGGATCACTGAGCGGGGTGGGCGCACTCGGAGCCCGCCCCGCTTGGCGCCACCACGGCAGCTGGGGCCATCAACCCCAGGTCAGCCAGATCGCGGCGAGCAGCAGCATGCAATTGGCGATCTCGATGAGACCGACCTGCTTGGGAGCCAGGCCCCGGCCCGGAAACACGCAGGCGCGCGCCAGGAACCAGCCGAACACGCCAACCCACACCAGCCCAAGCCGGCCGCCCAGGGCTAGCGCGGCTACCGCCACCACGGCGAGGGTGAGCGCGTGATAGCCGATCGACCACCACCGGTACGTGACGTTGTTCCGTTCTCTGATCATGGTCTTGACGTAGAGCGTGGTGCCCGCGAAGTAGGCCAGGCATACGGCGAACGCGCCTGCCGCGTCGGCGAGGGGAGCCTCGGCCACGGTGGCGACGACGAAGACCAGCAGGCAGCTCTGGACGACGGACGACAGATCGTTGAGCAGGGCCCGTTCCTGCCGGCGCCGGGCGTACCAGGCGTTGACCGCCCACAGCGCGGCGAAGGCCGGGGCGTACCACAGCACCGAGGGGCGTGCCCAGACCACGACGCCGACCAGCGGCACCGCCAGCGCGGAGTAGACCAGCAGCTGGGCCCGCCACCGGCCCGGCCGGCCGGTCTTGATCGCCTGGAACACGTAGTAGGAGAGCAAGTAGCCGGCCAGCCAGGAGATGCCCAGGGGCGCGGCCACCCAGGTCCACCCTGCCACCAGCAGCCCGGCGAGGTACGGAACGATCAACATCGCCCAGGCTCCGTGCTGCGGCGGCACGAACCTTCGTCTCATTCGGTCACCAGGAACGCGCCCTGTGCACCACGATCGGCGTCCACCATCGAATGAGAGAGGAACGGGTAGGTGCCGGGTTCGGCAAAGACGGTCTCGACATAACCACCGGCCGCAGGGGCGAGGTCGAGCACCTGGGCAGCGCCGGGATCGCCGGGGCTCAGGATCGTGGCACCCTCCCGATAGACGGTGTCGAACTGGGCGCCGACGACGTGGAACGAACCGACCCGGCTCGGCCCCGCGTTGAGCAGCCAGATCCGGACCCGGCCGCCTGCCGCGGCGGCCAGCGGCCGGTGGGCGTACTGGCTGACATAGCCGTTGAACACCACCGCGTCGGGAGCCTCCGCCTGCATCTTGGCCAGATCACCCGGTTCGCCTGCTGGCCCGAGATAGATCTCAGACTGGACGAGGACGTACTCGTGGTCCACCGGCGGCAGGTCCGGCGGGTCGATGATCACCGCTCCGTACATTCCGTTGCCGACATGATGCAGCATGGGCTGGGTCGAGCAGTGATACATCCAGATCCCTGCCTTGGTCGCGGTGAACCGGTAGACCAACTCCTCACCCGGCTCGACGGGGCGCATGGCCCGATCGGGGGCGAGCGCACCGGCGTGAAGGTCGATGCCGTGGTCGATGGTGCCATCGTTGATCAGGGTCACCTCGAAGACGTCACCGACCCGGCCTCGTAGGACGGGCCCGGGGACGGACCCGCCGAACGTCCACATCTGCTGGGTCAGGCCCGCC
>DASTEX010000473.1:0-25565 GCA_035709185.1 Gemmatimonadales bacterium | reverse complement strand
CCGGTGCCGGATGGCCGGGATGCGGGCGAGTTCGCGCGCCGGCTGCGCGAGATGGTGCCCGACCTGGCCCGGGGCGGGCTGGCGATCGACCTGGCCGGCCAGTCCGAATTCGGGAGCCTGATCGGCCGCGAAGGCCGTCTGGTCCGGGTGGAAGTCACGGCGCCGCGGCCGGAGATCGCGGCGCGCTGGGCCGATTCGGCCCGCGCGGTCCTGGCCACGCTGCCCACGCTGGCCGATGTGCGCGACGCCTTCAGCGGCACCCAGCCGTCGTTCGAGCTCAACCTCGAACGGCGCAGGATCGCCGAACGCAACCTGAGTATCGATGCCGTATCGGGCGCCATCGCGGGCGGCCTGGGCGGGGTGCGGGCCAACGACTTCCGGGAAACCGACCGGCGGACGCCGATCCGGGTGCGCTTTGCCGGCGAGTACAACGAACAGCTCGAGACCGCGCTCGCGACCCCGCTCCAGGGCGTGCCGGTGGGACAACTGGTCCAGGTGAGTGAAACCCCGGCCCCGATCGAGGTGGTGCGGGTGGATCAGCGTCCGGTCTCCGTGGTCGAAGCGCTGGTGGAGGAAGGGGGCACGGCCCGCGCCACCGAAGACGTCACCGAGGCGCTGGCGCGGCTGGGACAGCCGGCCGGCCTGGCCTGGACCCTCGGCGGGGCCGACGAGGAGCAGCGGCGCACCAGCCGCGAGCTGGGTCTGGTCGCGCTGCTCTCCGTGGCGCTGGTGTTCCTGGTGCTGGCCGGCGAGTTCGCCTCGTTCACCACGCCGTTGCTGGTCATGACCACGGTGCCGCTCGCCGCCGCCGGCGGCATCGTGCTGCTCTGGCTCACCGGGCAGAGTCTCAACGCCGTCTCCCTCATCGGCATGGTGGTCATGATCGGCATCGCCGACAACGACGCGGTGGTGAAGCTCGACGCCATCCGCCGGTTCCGGGAGCAGGGCCACCCGGTGGACCTGGCCGTGCTGCTGGGCGGCCGCCAGCGGTTGCGCGCCATCGCAATGACCTCGATCACTACGATCACCGGCGTACTCCCGCTGGTCTTCGGCTGGGGCAGCGGCGGCGAGCTGTACCAGCCACTCGCGGCCGGCGTGATCGGCGGCTCGGTCTCCGCGACGCTGGTGACGTTCTTTCTGTTGCCGACGGCGTATGCATTTGTCGAGCGACGGAAGGCGGGCAGGCGGGCAGGCGGGCGGGCGGGCAGCGCGTTGTGAGCGGATTCCCTGTGCCAGCCGGTAGACGGTCTGCCTGCACCCTGCCCGCCAGCCCGCCTGCCCGCCCATGATTAGTTGGGCCTCCCGCCGCCCCGCGGTCATCTGGGCCTTCGCCGTGGCCCTGGTGCTGGCCGGGGCGGTCTCGTTTACCCGCCTGCCGCTCGCCACCCGGACCCGGATCGAGCTGCCGCAGCTGAGCGTGCAGACCTCGTGGCCGGGGGCGTCGCCCGAGCTGATCGAGGCCTACATCACCTCGCCCATCGAAGCGGCGCTCCAGCCGGTGCGGGGCGTCCGGAAGATCAGCTCCGAATCGGGTGAAGGCGGACGGCTGGGCGGCGGCAACACCGCCGGCAGCCGGATCCGGATCGACCTCGATCCCGGCGTGGACGTCGCGATGACCCGGCTCGCCATCCTCGAGCGTCTCGAGCTGTTGCGTCCCGAGCTCCCGTTAGGCGTGAGCCCGCCCCGGGTCACCAACTATGTCCCGGAGGAACTGTCCGAGGAGCCGCTGCTCCAGTACACGGTGAGCGGGCCCTACACGCCCGGCACGCTTGCGCGGGTCATGCAGGAGGAGGTGGAGCCCCGGCTGGGAACGGTGGAGGGTGTGGCGGGGATCACCAGCAGCGGCATGGCGGAGACCGGGATCTCGGTGGTGTACGATGCCACCCGGCTCCGCCAGCTGGGGATCACGCCCGCCACGCTGCAGAGCGCGCTGGCCGGGGCGCGCGAAGTCGAGGCGCTGGGGTTCGATCAGCGCGGGAGCCTCGAGCGGCCGGTGGTGCTGCGGGACCAGCCGGGCGTGGTCCAGGATCTGGAGCGGCTGCCGGTGCGCGGCCCGGGCGGGCGGGTCTTCCTGCTGGGGGAGCTGGCCGAGGTGTACCCCGAGGAAGATACCCGGGGAATGTTCAACCGGTTCAACGGACAGACCGCCGTCACCATGAGCATCACCCGGCTGGCCGGCTCCGACGCGATCCAGACGGCGGCCCGGGTCCAGGAGGAGCTGGCCCGGCTGCAGCCGGCCCTGCCGCCCGGCATCCGGTTTCACCTGCGCTCGAATGAAAGCGAGGAGCTGGCCGACCAGCTGCGCGACCTGGCGCTCCGGGGATCGCTGGCGTTCGGCGCGGTGATGCTGGTGCTGGCGCTGACACTCCGGAGCGCCCGTGCGGTCGGAATGGTGATGGGGAGCGCCGCGGTCTCGATCGCGGGCACCGCCCTGGCGCTCTACCTGCTCGACATTCCCGCCAATCTGCTCACGCTCGCCGGCCTGGGCATGGGGATCGGCGTGCTGGTGCAGAATGGATTGATCGTGGTGGAGCGGCTCCGCGGCGTACCGGATACCCCCGAGGCCCGCGCCGCGGCGGGGCGGGAGATTCTGCCCGCGGTGGCGGGATCGACCCTCACGACCGCGGTGGTGCTGTTCCCCTTCCTGTATCTCCAGGGGAATGCCCGCGCGGCCTTCGTGCCCTTCGCGGCGGCGTTTGCCATCGGGCTCGGCTGGTCGGTGGTCGCGTCGGTCGTGATGATCCCGGCGGTGGGCGGCAATCACGGCATGCGCACCGGCCACTGGCCCCGGCTGGCGCGGCTCTACGACCGGGTGCTGATCCGGCTGCTCCGCTGGCGGTACGCGGTGCTGGTCTTCGCCCTCGCGGGCCTGGGCGTCCTCGGGTGGGGCTTCGCCACCCGGGTGGAGCGGCTCTCGTTCGGCGCGTTCGGAACCGAACGCACCACCATCTCGGTGTTCGTGAGCTTCCCCCGGGGATCGGACCCCGAATCGCTCGACCGCGCCATCCGGGAGTTCGAGGCCATCGCGGTGGGCCGCGAAGGGGTGGAGCAGGTCCAGGCCCAGGGGTACAGCGGCTTTGCCCGGATGGAGGTGCGCTTCAGCCGCGAGGCGGCGTACACGCCGATCCCGGCGATGATGCAGGACGAGCTGACCCAGCGGGCGGTGCTGGTGGGCGGCGCCACCATCAGCGTGTTCGGCCGGGGGCAGGGATTCTCTTCCGGCGGCGTCGGCGGCACCACGGGGTTCCGGATCAAGCTGTTAGGCTTCTCGTTCGATGGCGTCGAGCAGCTGGCGCGCGACCTCCAGCACCGGCTGGAGCAGATTCCCCGGGTCCGCAACGTCAACATCAACGCCGGCAGCTTCTGGATGACGGAGCGGGCCATGAGCGTGGCGATCCAGCCCGACCGGGCCGCGCTGGCCCGGGCCGGCGTCACCGCCACCGAATTCGCCCTGGCCGTGGCCCGCGAAGTCCGGGGACCGCAGGGCGGCACCCGGCTGGAGCTGGACGGCGAGGAAGTCGTGGTCACGCTCAAGGCCAGGGGGGCACGGGAACGCTCGCTGCTCGAGCTGGAAGACGCGCTGGTGCCGAACCGGGCGGGCGCGCCGGTCCGGGTCCGCGATCTGGCCCGGGTGGACGAACGCGAAGGCCTCTCGATGATCAGCCGGGAAGACCAGCAGTACGTGCGGATCGTGAGCTACGATTTCCGGGGACCGGCCCGGCTGGCCCAGCGGACCCATGACGCGTTCATGAACTCGATCACGGTGCCCCCGGGCTACTCGGTGGATGATGACCGGTTCGCCTGGCAGGAAGACGACAGCGGACGGCTGCTCTGGCTGGTGTTCGGCGCCGGGCTGGTACTGGTGATCCTGGCGGTGGCGCTGGTGTTCAATTCGGCCTGGGCCGCGCTGGTCGTGTTCCTGAGCCTGCCGATCGCCATGGCGGGCGTGGCCGCCATCTTCTGGGCTACCGGCACCCCGTTCGGCCGGGAAGCGGCCGTCGGGCTGATTCTGGTGATCGGGCTCGCGGTGAATCAGACGATCCTGCTGGTGGACGCGGCCTTGCAGCGGCGGGCCGGCGGGCAGGCGGACGGGCGGGCGGTTCGCCGGCTCACCCCGCGGGACATCCTGTTCGCCGCCCACGATCGCGCCGGGATGGTGGTAATGGTGACGCTGGTGACGATGGCGAGCCTGATACCTCTCGCCGTCGGAACCGATCCGGACAGCCTCTTCGGGTCGATCGCGCTGGCCACCGCGGGGGGAACGGTGGCGGGGACGGTGGGGGCGCTGGTGCTTATGCCGGTGGTCCTGCTGGGTCGAAGGCGGTCGACGAACAGTCGAAGATGGTCGAAGATGGTCGAAGACAGTCGAAGGTGGTAACTGCAGGAACCATCTTCGACTACCTTCGACCATCTTCGACTGCCTTCGACGCTCTTCTATGCGAGGAGTTCGCGCAAGGTTTCGGCCAGCGCCTTCATGAACACCGGTTTCCGCAGGACCTTCCCCACCCCGGCCCCGCGGATCGCCTCTTCCGGAATGTCCTCGACGAACCCGGTCGTGAGCACGATGGGCACCGTGGGATTGAGCTCGCGGAGCCGCGAGGCGAACTCGAGGCCGGTCATGGCCGGCATCAGGTAGTCGGTCATGACCAAGTCCCAATCGCCGGGGGCTTCCCCCAGCAGCTTGAGAGCCGCCTCGGGCCGGGTCTCCACCTTGACGGCGTAGCCGAGGTCGTCCAGCCAGCGTTCCATGAATCCCGCGATCCGGGGCTCGTCGTCCAGCACGAGGATCCGTTCCCCGTTGCCGCGTGGAATGTCGCTATCAAACGCCATGGACCCTTCTCCCTCGGTGTCCAGCTCGGGGAAGTAGCACCGCACCGTGGTCCCCTGCCCCGGCGCGGACTCGAGCAGCACCACGCCGCCGTGCTCCCGCACCAGGCCGTGCACCATCGACAGGCCCAGTCCCGTTCCCGCGCCCGGCGGCTTGGTCGTGAAGAACGGCTCGAAGGCCCGCTCGCGCACGTCCTCACTCATGCCGGCCCCGGTGTCGGTCACGACAATCACGCCATACCAGCCTTCCCTCAGCTCGGGGTGCGCCCGGACGAAGCTGTCGCGCACGAACTGCCGTTCCACTCCCACGTCCAGCACGCCACCGCCGGGCATCGCGTGGGCCGCGTTGTTGGCCAGGTTCATCAGGATCTGGTGCAGTGCGGTGGTGTCGGCCATGACGGTGGGCCCGGCCCGCTCCCCGTTGATCCGGATTTCCACCGAGGGCGGCAAGGTGTTGCGGAGGAGCTTGACCGCCTGTTGGACCGCCCGGGCCAGATCCTGGGGCTTGCGGACCTGTTCCTGCCGCCGGCTGAAGGCCAGGATCCGCTGGACCACTTCCTGACCCCGCTCCGCCATCCGCAGCACCTCGCGCAGGTCCGCCTCGGCCCGGCTCCCCCGGGGCAGCTCGGGATTGAGCAGCTCGGCGTAGCCCACGATCCCCTGGAGGACATTGTTGAACTCGTGCGCGACGCCGCCGGCGAGGGTGCCCAACGCCTCCAGCTTCTGGGCGTGCCGCAGCTGGGCCTCCAGCTCGCTCCGGGCCGCTTCCGCCTGCTTGCGGGCGCTGATGTCGACGATGGAGCTGAGAACGAACATGCCCTCGTCGGTCGCGACCGGGGTAAGCCCGATCTCCAGCGGGATCTCGCTGCCGTCCTTGCGGCGGCCGTAGAGGTCCCGCCCCGCGCCCATCCGCCGCATCCGCGGATCGGCCAGGAACCCGGCGCGAAATCCCGGATGGCCCTGCCGGAAGCGCTCGGGGATGAGCAGCTCGAGCGGCCGGCCCAGCAGCTCCTCCCGGGAGTACCCGAACAGCTCCTCGATCATGCGGTTCACCAGCACGATCCGGCCCTGCGCATCCACCATGAGCAGCCCGCTGGGCGCGGACTCCACGGCGGCACGGAGGCGGATGTCGATGGAGCGCTGGGATTCGGGCACGATGGCTTTCGTCGAGACGACCCCTGCAAACTAACCGGAGGTCCGACGCCAAGGTCAGCCGTCAGCCGTTAGCCGTTAGCCGTTGAGGAAGATCGGAACCACCGACCTTTGCCTCGGCACTTCTGCTGCACTCCGCCCTCTACAATCGGCAAACTGCGCGGGGGGCACCCCGGACTGGGGCACGATGCTAATTTCTTTGACTACAATGACTTACGTCTCGAACCTCAAGTTGCTGTGGGAGGGTGCATTCGGTTATTTTTGAGGTCTCCCCGCGGGCCGGTCCAACGGCTCCGCCCGGAATCGACCACCTCCGTCCCGAGTCGTCATGACGCTGCCTAACGCGCGCGAGCGCATCCTGCCCCGGCCGATCGAAGAGGAGATGAAGCAGAGCTTCATCAACTACTCGATGAGCGTGATCGTGTCGCGCGCCCTGCCCGATGTGCGCGACGGGCTCAAGCCGGTGCACCGCCGGATCCTGTACGCCATGAACGAGCTGGGCCTGGTGCCGGGCCGGCCCTACAAGAAGTCGGCGACCGTGATCGGCGACGTGCTGGGCAAGTATCACCCGCACGGGGACAGCGCCGTGTACGACGCGCTGGTGCGCATGGTGCAGGACTTCTCGCTGCGCTACCCGCTGGTGGACGGCCAGGGGAACTTCGGCTCGGTGGACGGGGATCCGCCGGCGGCCTACCGCTACACCGAATCGCGCATGACCCGGATCGCGGTGGCCCTGCTGGAAGACATCGACAAGAACACGGTCGACTTCCAGCCCAATTTCGACGACTCGCGGGAAGAGCCCACCGTGCTGCCCGCCAAGATCCCCAACCTGCTGGTGAACGGATCGAGCGGCATCGCGGTGGGCATGGCCACCAACATCCCGCCCCACAACCTGCGCGAGGTCTGCGGCGCCATCGAGGTCCTGGCCCGGAATCCCGAGGCCGGGCTGGACGAGCTGCTGAAGCACATCAAGGGACCGGACTTCCCCACCGGCGGCTACATCTACGGGGTCCAGGGCCTGCGGGAGGCCTATGCCACCGGCCGCGGCCGGGTGGTGATGCGGGCCCGGGCCGTGGTGGAGGAGAAGGCCTCGACCGGCAAGAGCGCGCTGGTCATCACCGAGATCCCCTACCAGGTGAACAAGGCGCGGCTGGCCGAGCAGATCGTGGAGCTGGTGCTGGAGAAGCGGGTCGAAGGCATCAGCGCGGTGCGGGACGAATCCGACCGCGACGGCATGCGGCTGGTGGTGGAGCTCAAGCGCGACGCGATCCCCGCGGTGGTGCTGAACCAGCTCTACAAGCACACCCCGATGCAGTCCACCTTCGGCGTGATCAACCTGGCGCTGGTGAAGGGCCAGCCCCGGGTCATGCAGCTCAAGGAGCTGCTCCAGCACTTCGTCGAGCACCGGCACGAGATCATCGTCCGCCGCACCACCTTCGACCTCGAGGCGGCGCAGGCCCGCGAGCACATTCTCGAAGGCCTCAAGATCGCGGTCGACAACATCGACGAAGTGATCAAGCTGATCCGCGGCTCCCGGACCACCGATGAAGCCGACGAGAAGCTGCGGGCCCGCTTCAAGCTCTCGGAAAAGCAGAGCAAGGCCATCCTCGACATGCGGCTGGCCCGGCTCACCGCCCTGGAGCGGAACAAGCTGGAGGAGGAGCTGACCGAGGTCCGGGCCCAGATCAAGGACTTCCGGAACATCCTGGGCTCGCGCGAGCGGCGGGTGGACATCCTGGTCACCGAGATGCGCGACATCGCCAAGACCTTCGGCGACGACCGCCGGACCGAGATCATCCCCGACCAGGCCGACTTCGCGGTGGAAGACCTGATCGCCGAAGAAGACATGGTGATCACCATCTCCCACTCGGGTTACATCAAGCGGATTCCGGTCTCCACCTACCGGCGGCAGCGCCGGGGCGGCCGGGGCCTGACCGGCGCGACCGCGAAGGAAGACGACTGGATCGAGCACCTGTTCGTCGCCAGCACCCATGACTACGTCATGTTCTTCACCGACAAGGGGCAGGTCTACTGGCTCAAGGTGCACGAGATTCCCCAGGGCGGCCGGGCCGCGCGGGGCAAGCCGGTGATCCAGACCATCGCCATCCGGCAGGACGAGCGGATCGCGGCGCTGGTGCCGGTGCGGAGCTTCGACGACCAGCACTGGCTCATCTTCGCTACCCGCAACGGCACGGTGAAGAAGACGGTGCTGTCGGCCTACGGCAATCCGCGCAGCAACGGCATCAACGCCATCAACATCGAAGCCGGGGACGAGCTGATCGACGTCCAGGTGACCGACGGCAACAATGACATCGTCCTCGCCACCCGGAACGGCATGAGCATCCGGTTCCACGAAAGCGATGTGCGGGAGATGGGCCGGGCCACCAGCGGCGTCAAGGGCATCGAGCTCGATGCCGACGACGCCGTGATCGGCATGGTGGTGGTGCGGCGCGACGCCACCCTGCTCGTGGTCACCGAGAAGGGCCTCGGCAAGCGCTCCGAGCTGAGCGAGTACCGGGTCCAGAAGCGGGGCGGCAAGGGCCTCATCACCCTCAAGCAGACCGACAAGACCGGCGCCTGCGTCGCGCTCAAGGAAGTGCTGCCCGACGACGAGCTCATGATGATCACCAAGCACGGCATCATCATCCGGGTGCCGGTGAAGGGCATCAGCGTCATCGGCCGGATCACCCAGGGTGTCCGGGTGATGCACCTCGACGAGGGCGACGAAGTAATGGACGTGGCCCGGGTGGTGAAGGAAGACGAAGGCGGATCCGAAGAGCCGACCGGCGACGAAGCGCCGGAATCGCCCCCAGCGCCGAGCCCATCATGACCGTGGCCGCCCCTCCGGTTCCCACCCTCGACGACATCCGCCACGCAGCGGAGGCGTTGCGGGACGTGGCCCCGCCGACTCCGCTGGTGGAGACCGCCGATCTCTCGCGCCGGGTGGGCCAGCCGGTCTTCCTCAAGTGCGAGCTGTGGCAGCCGATGGGCGCCTTCAAGGTCCGGGGCGCCTGGACCGCCATCTCGCGGCTGTCGCCCGAGGCGAAGGCCCGGGGGATCATCACCCATTCGAGCGGCAATCACGGCCAGGCGGTGGCGTTCGTGGCCCAGAAGCTGGGGCTGCGCGCCGTCATCGTCATGCCCAAGACGGCGCCCGCGGTGAAGGTCGAGGGCGTCAAGCGCTATGGCGGTGAGATCGTCTTCACCGACGCGGTTTCCAGCGCCCGGCTGCAGCGGGCCGCCGAGGTGGCGGCCGAGCAGGGCCTCACCATGGTGCCGCCGTACGACGATCCCAACGTGGTGCTGGGACAGTCCACCTGCGCCTACGAAGTGCTCCAGAGCCATCCCGAGATCTCCACTTTCCTTGCGCCGATCGGCGGCGGCGGGCTGCTGGCCGGCACCTGCGTCACCGTGATTCACGGCCGGCCCGACGCGCGCGTGATCGGGGTGGAACCCGAGGGCGCCGCGAAACTCTCGGCCGCGCTCGAGGCCGGCCGGCCGATCGCGCTCGAACGCACCGCCAGCCTGGCCGACGGCCTGCTGCCCCTCTCGGTCGGCAACCTCACCTTCGAGTACATCCGGCAAGTGGTGCGGGAGGCGGTGCAGGTCACCGACGACGAGATCGCGGCCGCGGTCCGCTATCTCTGGCGGGAACAGGGGCTCCGGGTGGAGCCCTCGGGGGCCGTGTGCGTGGCGGCGCTGCTCGCCGGCAAGGTCAAGCCCCGAACGCCCACCGCGCTCATTCTCACCGGCGGAAACGTCGATCCCGGGCTGTTCCAGAAGCTCGTGGCCTGAGCCATGACCGGTCCGGCCCGGATTCTCTTCGCGCACGACGACCATGCGTTCGGCCGGACGCTGGGCTGGATCCTGGACGAGCATGGCTACGCCGTGACCGCGGTCCCGGCCTCCGACGAACTGATCACCACCCTCGCCGAAGAACCGCACGACCTGCTGGTGCTGGAGACCGCCTCGGGCGAAGAAGGGATGCGACTGCTGGCCCGGATCAAGGGCGACCAGCGGTTCGACAGCCTGCCGGTGCTGATGCTCTCGTCGCTGCCGCCGGAGGAGGGATCGGTCGAAGCCCTGGGCCTGGGCGCTTCGGATTTTCTGGCGCGGCCGTTCCGGGTGCGGGAGATCCTGGCGCGGGTCAAGGCCCACCTGCGGGCCGGCCGGGAGCTCAACCGGGCGCGGGCCGAAGCCCGGTCCCGCTCGGAGATGATCGAGATCCTGCGGGAGATCGCGAGCTCGCTCTCGCCCGACGAGATCTACCAGATCCTGGTCCGGCGGGTGGCGCAGGGCCTCGGCATCTCCCGCTGCTCCATCCTGCTCCGCGGGCCCGACGAAGACGTGGCGACGGTGGTGGCCGCGTTCGAGAACCCGATGCTGCGCAATCTGCGGGTGGACCTGACGCGCTATCCCGAGATCCGGCGCGCGTTCCAGACGGCCGAAGTGGTGCTCTCCGATTCCATTGCCTCCGATCCGCTGTTCGCCGATACCCGGCGGCAGTGGCAGCAGGAGGGAAGCAGCGTTGAGACCACCTCGGCGCTGGCGATCCCCTTCACGGTGCAGGGCCGCCAGCTGGGCGTCTTCTACCTCCGCACCAGCGGCCATGACGCGGTGCTCAACCAGCTCGACGTGCAGTTTGCCGACCAGGTGATCAAGTCCGCCGTGACGACCATCGAGAAGGCCTACCAGATCCAGGCCGCCGTGGAAGGACAGAAACAGCTCAAGGAACTGGCTGAAACCGATCCGCTGACGGGCCTGTTCAACCGGCGGGCGCTGGAGACCCGGCTCAACCGGGAGCTGGAGCAGGCCCAGAAGTACTCGACGGTGCTGAGCTGCCTGATGATCGACGTGGACAACTTCAAGCTGACCAACGACACCATGGGCCACCAGATGGGCGATCTCATCCTGGCCCAGCTGGCCGGCCTGCTCAAGCGGGAACAGCGGGCGATCGACCTCGTGGCCCGCTTCGGCGGAGAGGAGTTCTGCGTCCTGCTGCCGCTCACCGGCAGCGGCGGCGCGAGGCTGCTGGCCGACCGGATCCTGCGGCGGGTGTCGAGCCATGCCTTCGGCGAACGGGACCGGCCGGTGCCGATTACGGTCAGCATCGGGGTAGCGACTTATCCGGACGACCGGGTCACCGACGGCACCTCGCTGCTCCGGCTGGCGGATCAGAATCTGCTCAAGGCGAAGGCAGATGGCAGGAACAGGTATAGGGACTAAGCGAATGCAGAGTGCAGTGTGCAGAGTGCAGAGTGCAGAAGTGGTGCACCCGCGCGCCCAGACCTCCAGGTCGCGCCACTTCTACAATCTGCACTCTGCAATCTGCACTCTGCAATCGGTTCTGCTTCTGTCGGGTTGCGGTCTTTCTCCCCTTACCAACAAGATCGAAATCGGCCAGGAGCCCTTCATCGTTCTGGTCGGCGAGTCTCCCGACGGTCAGACCGATCTCTTCGCCCTCCGGACCGCCGGCGGGGAGGCGGTGCGCTTCACCTTCACCCGCATGAAGGAGTACGCCCCGGCCATCCACCCGACCGGAGCCGCGCTGGCCTATCTCCGCCGGCCGGCGCAGGCCATCGACAGCTCGCCGGCCACGCTGGTGGTACTCAACCTGATCAACTCCTCCGAGCGGCTGGCGGAGCTGCCGGCCGGCATCGGGGTGCCCCGGCGGATCGGGTGGAGCCGGGACGGCACCGGGCTCTACGTGTTAGGCGACCTCGGCATTGCCGCCGCGGATGCACCACCGGCCGCCATGGCGTTTGCGGCCGTGGATACGGGATCCGCCGGATGGATCCCGGCCGACAGCGCCACCAGCATCCTGGTGGGGGAGCCGCCGATCGCGCGGATCGAGACCTGCGCCAAGGACTGCATCTCCTCGGCCGCCCTGCCCTGGTGCGTGATCAGTCCCGACGGGCGACGGACCGAGCTCGGGCGGGTGGTGACACCCTTCCGCTGGGGGAGCGACTCGCTGGCGTTCTTCCAGGGAGAGGAGCTGCTGCTCTACGCGCTGGCCGGGGGCAGACCCCGCCGGATGGAGTGGAACCGGGCGCCGAAGCGCCCGCGGGACGGGAGCTACTGGGAGCCGGAGTAACTCGGCGGCCCGACCGCGAGCGAATCGCAGGTCGCGAAGATGGCCGGATGGCCCGGCTGGCCCGCCTGCGCATGCAGCATCTCGTGCCGGACCACGAGCGGTACGTCGAGCACGGCTTCGGCCAGGTAGATCCGGTTTCCTTCCCAGGCGCCTAACGCCAACTTGCCGTCCCAGGAGATCGACTCACCCGGGACCACCCGGAACTCCAGCTCGCCGTAGGGATAGGCCGGCTGGCTCCGCAGGGTAGACCCGCAACGATTCCAGACGTCCTGGTAATACTCCCGCCAGACGGCCGGCGCGGCGATCGGCTCGCCCAGGTCGCGCGGCTCCACCGGATCGGCGCACGCCACGGCAGCGACCAGTCCCAGCCGGAAGAATCGAAGGATCATTGAGGATGGCATACCCGGAGTCGGAACCTGAAAGGCAATCGGCGTGCCGGGCAGGGCCGGCTCGGCGCCCTGCATCAAGTGATTGTGCCGAGACAGCTTACAGGTTGAGGCGGGGACTCGGCGGTTCAGCGATTCGGCGCGTTCTGCATGACCGAGGGACAGACGGTCGGACGGTCGGACGGTCGGACGGTCGGAAGGTCGGAGAGTCGGAGAGTCGGAAAGTCGGAAAGTCGGAAAGACCCGAATTGACTTCCACTGGCAGTACCCGGTACCAGTACCCAGTACCCAGTACCCAGTACCCCGTGCCGAACCGGGCACGGGGAACGGGGCACGGAGTACCCTCCTGTCGTCAGGACGCCTTGCGCCGGAGTTCCTTCCTCGGCGGCCGGACCCGGCGTCGCCGGACCGGCACCACGCTGCTGGCCTGGGGGCCTTCCAAACCCTCCTCCTCGGAGAACCGGACTTCGGCCCCGACTTCCAGCCGGTCGAATCCGTGGTTTACCACGCTGTTGCGATGGAAATACAGCTCTCGGCCATCAGCCGTCTCCAGAAAGCCATACCCTTCCCAGGGAAAGAGCCGCAGCACCCGGGCCCGCATCGGTTCCGCCTGGGTGGTTCCGACGTCACCCCGCTGCAGCCGGGCGTAGTCTTCCAGTTGCCGCCGGCAGGCGTCGAACGCGCGCTGCACGGCCGTCAGCTGATCTTCGTGACTCTGGCGAGTGGTAGGAATTTCTCCTCTCGGTACCGTCAGATCGATCCGTACGGCGTAGGTGATGATCTCACCGGCGGGAAACCGGTGCTCGGCCTCCACGAAGACTCGGCATCCAATGATTCTCGGGTAGAAGCTCTCCAGTTTGGCTGCTTCGCGACGGATGGTTGCTTCCATATCGTCCGGAAGCGGGATGTTGCGGGCCGTGATCTGCAGCTGCAATTCCATGCTGGACCTCCGGTTTTCAAAGGGCCCCGGGATCGATGGGGCGTCTCGGGGGCTGACCTCATACTGCGGGAAGGCCAGCCAACCAGCCATGAAGCTGTCCTGAAGGATCCGTCAGGGCCTCGCATGGTCGGGTGATCTCCGGACACTCCGGGCCGGTTGCTCCGGCGGATGTTGGGGATCGAGGCGACAGGATTATTTTGCAGCCTCTCTGAAACGCCTGGAACGTCCCGAATGAGAATGCTGGTCCTCGGCGCAGGTCTGCAGGGCGGCGCCTGTGCCTGGAGCCTGTTGCAGAATCCCGCGGTCAAGCAGGTCACCCTGGCAGACAAGCACCCCGAGCGGCTCCCTTCCTTCCTGGCGGAGGCGGGCGACCGGCTTCGGACGAGCCGGCTGGACGCCACCGATCACGCCGCGGTTCTGGAACTCATGCGGGGCCACACGTCGGTGATGTGCGCCCTACCCTACTACTTCAACGAGCCGATGACCCGACTGGCGCTGGAGGCGGGATGCCACTTCTGCGATCTGGGCGGGAATACCGAGATCGTGCTGCAGCAGAAGCACCAGCATGACACGGCGCAGGCGAAGCGGCTCTCGGTCATCCCCGACTGCGGGCTCGCCCCCGGCATGGTCAACATCCTGGCCGCCGAGGGCATCCGCCGGCTGGACCGGGCGGAGTCAGTGCGGATCTACGTCGGCGGGCTGCCGCAGCACCCCGAGCCGCCGCTCAACTACATGATCGTGTATTCCCTCGAAGGCGCGCTCGATTACTACACTACGCCGTCGTGGATCCTGCGGCAGGGCAAGGCCACCCAGATCGACGCCCTCTCGGAGCTGGAAGAAGTCGCCTTCCCCGATCCGGTCGGCCGGCTCGAGGCCTTTCACACCGGCGGCGGCATCAGCACCATGTCGTTCAGCTGGGAAGGCCGGATCGAGTCGATGGAGTACAAGACGCTGCGCTATCCGGGTCACGTGGCCATCATGCGCCCGGTGCGGGAGCTGGGCCTGATCAGCAACCAGCCGATCGAGGTGAAGGGGCAGAAGGTGGTGCCCCGCGATGTCTTCATCGCGGCGGTCACGCCCCGGCTGCAGAAGCCCGACGGCCACGATCTGGTGGCGCTCCGGGTAGTGGTCTCCGGCACCCGTAACGGCGCGCCGGCAGGAACCACTTTCGACCTGCTGGACTGGTACGACGCCGAGCACGGCATCAGCGCCATGATGCGAACGACCGGGTTTTCGCTCTCGCTGACGGGACAGCTCCAGGCATCCGGCCTGACGGCACCGGGCGTGCTGACTCCGGATGAGACCATGCCGTTCCGGGAATACGTGGCCGGTCTGGCGGCGCACGGAGTCAGGATCGTGGAGTCCTGAAGAGAGTCACATCCGGTCTTCACGAAGGCTTGGGGCTGTCCCCGCCATTCATGGGGTATGCAAACGCTGCCCCGCACGCCCCCGGTCTCGCCTGCCACTGAAGCCGAACTCGAGACCCTCTGGGGCCACGCCGAGCCGTTCCCTTATTTCCTGGCCCGGATCCGCCAACTGCGGCCGCTGTGGGAAGGGACCTACCGCAACGCCGTCATCCCGGCCTGGGCCCTGGAGGCCTACGGCAACCTGCCTAACGGCCTGCTGATGCTGTCCCTGAACGCCGACTGGTGCCTCGACTCGGCGACGGTCATGCCGTTGCTCGCCCGGCTGGCGGAACGGGTTCCCGGCGTCGAGCTGCGGCTGCTGGAGCGGGACAGTTATCCGGAGGTGATGGATCGCTATCTCACCGATGGCACCCGGTCGATTCCGCTGGTGATTCTCCTGGACCGGGATTTCCGGGAGCTGGGCCACTGGGGCCCCCGGCCCGCGGAGCTGCAGTCGTGGGTCCGGGCCCACCTGGCCGACCTGCCGAAAGAGGAGCGCCAGCGGGAACAGCGGCGATGGTATGCCAGGGACCGGGGGGAGACGGTGCTGCGGGAGATCCTCCAGGACTTAGGACTGAGGACCTAGGACTAAGTCCTTTAGAACGCCCATCCCGTCCCCATCGAGAACTGGAAGCCGTCGCCGCCCATCGCGAAGTTGAACTGCAGCACGGTCGACCGCAGGATCCGCATCGCCAGCCCGACCCCGCCGCCGAAGTGCCAGGTGTCGGCCTCGAGTTCAGGCACTTCCTGGACCATCCCCGCGTCGATGAAGGCGAGGCCGGTGAACGCGCCGTAGTCGCCGAAATTCAGGATGTCCTGCCGGAATTCCAGGTTGCCGAGGAGGACCTGGCGGCCGGTATAGCGGCCGTAGACGAAGGCGCGATGGGACTCGGGACCGCCTAACAGCGGGATCGCGCGCTCCCACGCGTGCAGGGAGGAGCGCGCGTCGAGCGGGGCGTCGGACTGGATGGTGCGGCCCAGCAGCCGGCCGGCAATGACGGCGCCTTCCCAGGGCGGGAAAAACCCGTTCGCGATGCCGTAGACGCCGGTGTAGCCCGGCCCGGCCGAACCGATTTCGACCCCCGCTTCGCCGAAGAAGCCGCGCGAGGGGACGATCTCGTTGTCCCGGGTATCGACCACCAGCCGGACCTGGCCCAGAAAGTCCACGCTACCGGGATCTTCGGCGAAATCGGCCGCGAACTTCGTCAGGCCGGGCAGCGAACGGAACTGGGCGTCGGTCATGCTTCCGGCAACGGCCAGGTGCAGCGGACCGGTAACGCGCCTCGTCACCTCGGCCTTGGCGTAGAGCCGGGTGCGGCTGACCCGGTCGATCCAGCGATTCTCGGAAGGCGGGTCTTCCGTCTCCTCGGTCTCGTTGCCCAGGCCGAAATAGCCGTAGCGATTCTCGCGAACCGCGCCGGCCTCGACCTGGAGTCGCCAGCCCCGGGCCAGCCGGGGCGCCTTGAACCGGGCCACCAGCATGCGGCTGCCGCTGGCGTTGGCCCGGCCCTCGAACGAGAGGCTTCGGGCAAAGGCCACCCGGTCGTAATAGTCAGCCGGCTGCGCGTAGTGGTAGATCAGCGCCACCGAGAGCTGGTCGTTCGGTCCCTTGAGCGGAAAGGGGTAGTAGCTCGCGCCCCAGAAGTACTGCGGCTCCTCTTCTTCCTGCGCGGCGAGCGGAGCGGCCAGCACCAGGCCCAGGGCCGCCAGCAGAGCGGCGCGCATCAACGAGCGGGCTGGTAGAGGAAGGCCGCGTCACGGTACTCGGCCTTGCTGCCGTCGTGGACGGCGTAGCGGGCCGGATAGAACGAGGCGGCGCCGGTTTCACCTTTCTTGTTCACCGCGTAGAACTGCAGGCCGAACCGGGGCTGCCCCCGCCCATCTACCAGGTGGGGCGGCGTCAGCGCCAGCACCCGCCGCAGCGTCTCGAGGCACGCATCGGTCGGAGACATTCCCCGCCGCATGTGCTCCACGGTCAGGAACCCGCCGCATACCATGATGTTCGACTCCCCCCGGCCGGTGGATCCGGCGGCACCGATCTCGTTATCGGTGTACTGCCCCGCCCCCACGATGGGGGAATCGCCCACCCGGCCCGGGATCTTCCAGGCCAGCCCGCTGGTGGTGGTAACCGACGAAATCTCACCCTTGGCGTTGATCGCGTTGAGGTTGATGGTACCGGTAGGCCGAGCCGCCATGGGTGCGTTGGCCGGCACGTCCACCCAGTCGTCCTCCTTCCCCCGGTTGGCTCGCCAGCGGAGCCACTCCTCGCGAGACTTGGGGGTCAGCAGGTCTTCTTCCTTGAAGCCATAGGACAGGGCGAAGCGCCGGGCGCCGGCACCGGCCAGGAGAATGTGATTGGTGTACTTGAGGACCAGCCGAGCCACCTCACTCGGCGTCTTGATGCCCTCCAGGGCAGCAACGGCGCCGGCCCGGCGGCTGGGCCCGTGCATGCAGGACGCATCGAGCTGGACCACGCCATCCTCGTTCGGGAGTCCCCCGTAGCCGACGGACGTGTCCTCCGGATCGAGCTCCTGGATCTTCACGCCTTCCACCGCCGCGTCGAGCGTATCGGCTCCCTCGAGCAGTAACGCCATCGTCCGGGTCACCGGCCGGAGGCTGTTGGCGGAGCTGATCGCGGCGAAGCGGGCCGTCCGGGAACGGATCACGAACGGCGCGGCCGGGCGGGGAGCCGCGGTTACGGGTACGGCCCCGGCGGCCAGCGCCGCGGCGGCACCGATGAAGGTCCGGCGGGAAAGCACTTCGGACATGCAGGGCTCCGGTACGTCGGGTGAGGCCCGGAATTGAGACGGCCGTCTTTCGGCTGTCAACTGCGTCGACTCCCCTCCGCTCGCTCCGGCCTGTAGTTTTCGCCCACCAATGCCGAACCCTGGTCCAGCCGATTCCACGCTGCAGCCGATCCCCGCTGCCGGGGCCGCCGCCGGTGACGCCGTCTTGCCCGACACCTGCCCGGCGGCGCCGACTGCCGCGCCGAGACCCCCTTCCGGAGACCGCGGTATGAGCCGCCGGCCGCGCCTGGATCCGTCGATCTTCCACCTGCCGGTCGAGAAGATGCGCTCGGGGTATTACTCCGATAAGTACTTCGTGCGGGCCCGCGAGATCCTGCTCCGCGACGGGTACCGCCCCCGGGTCACCATGCAGGTCTTCGGCAAGCATCCGGCGTTCCTCGGCGGGATCGATGAGGCCATCGCGATCCTCAAGCTGTGCGCGCTCGACTGGAAAGACCTGAATGTCTGGGCGCTGTACGACGGCGACGAGATCGAGCCGTGGGAAACGGTGATGACCATCGAGGGGCCGTACGACGCCTTCGCCCACCTGGAGACGCTTTACCTGGGCGTGCTGGCGCGGCGGACCCGGGTCGGCACCAACACCCGGCGGGTGGTCGAGGCGGCGCGGCCCAAGGAGGTGATGTTCTTCCCGGCCCGGCACGATCACTGGCTGGTGCAGACCGGGGACGGCTACGCGGCGCACATCGCCGGCGCCATCGGGGTCTCGACCGACGCCCAGGCATCCTGGTGGGGCAGCGAGGGTGTGGGAACGGTCCCGCACGCGTTGATCGCGGCCTACGGCGGCGATACCGTGCTGGCGAGCCGGAAATTTGCCGAGCACATGGATCCCGGCATTCGGCTCGTCACCCTGGTGGATTTCGAGAACGATTGCGTCCGCACCTCGCTGGAGGTGGCCGAAGCGCTGGGCGACACGCTGTACGGCGTGCGGCTCGACACCAGCGAGATGCTGGTCGATCGCTCCGTGCTCCCCAGCATGGGGCGGTTCAAGCCCACCGGGGTCTGTCCCCAGCTGGTCTGGAACGTCCGCACCGCGCTCGACCGCGCCGGGTATCCCAACGTCCGGATCATCGTCTCGGGTGGATTCAACGTCGAAAAGATCCGCGAGTTCGAGCGGCAGGGCGTGCCGGTCGATGCCTACGGCGTGGGCTCGTCCCTGTTCCAGGGGCGCTTCGACTTCACCGCCGACGTGGTGCAGCACGAAGGGCGATCCTGCGCCAAGGTCGGCCGGGAGTACCGGGCCAATCCGAGGCTGGAGAAGGTTACCTGAATTGCATTGACGATTGACAATTGACGATTGACAATCGCATCCGGCGGCCGACTACCCGATCGACAATAGTCAATCGTCAATCGTCAATGAGAAGAAGAGCGCCACATGCGTAGTGATCTCATTTTCTGGGACGTGGACACCCAGGTCGACTTCATGCGGAGCGAGGGGAAGCTCTACGTGCCCGACAGCGAGGCGATCATCCCGACGCTCCGGCAGCTCACTGAGCACGCCCACACCCGGGGCATCCGGATCGTGGCCAGCGCCGACGAGCACGTGGCCGGCCACCGGGAGCTGAGTGACGAGCCGGATTTCGCCGAGACCTTCCCCGAGCACTGCATGCGGGGGACTCCGGGACAGCAGAAGATCCCGGAAACTTCCTTGCGTCATCCGCTGGTGATCGAACCGGAGCCGCTGGATCCCGGCGTCATCGGGGCGCGGGCCCGCTCCCACGTGGGCGACATCCTCTTCCTCAAGCACTGGTTCGACGTGTTCACCAATCCCAATGTGCTTCCGGTGCTCGACGCGCTGGCCCCGGCCCGGGTGGTGATGTACGGCGTGGCGCTCGACGTCTGCAAGCGGTACGCCATCGAGGGGCTGCTGCGGCACCGCCCGGACGTCCGGCTGGCCATCGTGGTGGACGCGACCCGCGCGATCAATCCGGAGACCGGGGCGGAGCTCCAGCGGGAGTGGGAACGGCGCGGGGTTCAGACCCTGACGGCGCGGCAGGTCCTCGCCTCGTGAGGCCGTTCGGCCGGAGCTTCCTCCCGGGCCCGGTGGACGTGCACCCCGAGGTGCTCGAAGCCACCCTGCAGCCGTACTACTTCCCGTTCAGTGAGCGAATGCAGCACCTGCAGGCGGAGATGCAGCCCCGGCTGCAGCGCCTCTTCGGGACCCGCCAGACCATCCTCTTCTCGGTCTCGGCGGCCACCGGCCTGATGGAGGCCGCCATCCGGAGCGGGGTGCGCCACCGGGTGCTCTGCATTACCGGCGGCTATTTCGGGGAGCTGTTCGCCCGCATTGCGGAGGCTTGCGGCAAGGAAGTGCTGCGGGCCGTGGTCCAGCCGGGCCATACGCTCGCCCCCGATCTCCTGGAGCACTTCCTGGAAGGACCGGAAGTGGACGCGGTGACGCTGG
Organism: Gemmatimonadales bacterium; assembly: GCA_035709185.1. Taxonomy (GTDB): domain Bacteria; phylum Gemmatimonadota; class Gemmatimonadetes; order Gemmatimonadales; family GWC2-71-9; genus SZUA-320. The sequence continues at coordinate 5,552 of DASTEX010000473.1, read as the reverse complement.
TTCACTCGGAATCGTCGACCGGTGCGCTGGCGCCGCTGCCGGAGCTCGCCCGGGTGGTCCGGTCCCGTTCCGACGTCATGCTGCTGGTGGACGGGGTGACCTCCATCGGCGCCATGCCGGTGGAGATGGACCAGTGGGGAGTCGATTTCCTCCTGACCGGGTCGCAGAAGGCGTTGGGACTCCCGCCCGGAATGGCGCTCGCCGCCGCCAGCCCCCGGTTCATTACCCGCGCCGAATCCCTCCACGACCGCGGGCTCTACCTGAGCGCCACCCATTTGCTCAACGCGGCCCGCAAGAACCTCCCGCTCACCACGCCGGCCTTGCCGCTCCTGCATGCTCTCCAGCGCCAGCTTCAGCGGATTGAAGACGGCGGAGGACCGGCCGCCCGTTATGACCGGCACAGCGCCATGGCGGCCATGATGGTGGAATGGGCGGAGCAACGGAGCGACGTCCGGATTCTCGCCGATCCGAAACACCGCTCGCCGACCGTCACCGCCCTCGAGCTGCTCAACGGCCGGCTGCCGGCGGACGTGGTCCAGGCGCTCGAAGCGCGCGACTGGCTCATCACCACCGGACTGGCGCCGCTGACCCGGACCGTGATCCGGATCGGCCACATGGGCGACCTGGAATCGGAGCACCTGACCGGCCTCCTCCAGGCACTGGAGAGTGTGCTGTGACCCCGAGACCCCGTCCGATGCGCCGCCTGGTCGGCTGGTTCCTTCGCGGTCTGCTGATCACCGCGCCGCTGGCCCTGACCATCTGGATCACCTGGGCCGTCATCCGCTGGGTCGACCGCCTGCTCGGCCTCGAGATTCCCGGCGCGGGACTGCTGGTCACCCTGGTGGCGATCACCGGTGTCGGCGCGCTGGCCTCGACCTTTCTGGCTCGGGGACTGCTGGCCTGGATCGAAGATCTGGTGGAGAGCCTGCCCTTCGTCAGGCTGCTGTATACCTCGACCAAGGACCTGCTGGGCGCCTTTGTCGGTGAGAAGCGGCGCTTCACCAGGGCGGTGCGCGTAGCCCTCACCGAGGATGGCGGGGTGTCGGTGCTGGGATTCGTGACCGCGGAAACTCTGGTGGAACTGGGAGTGGAGGGACACGTGGGAGTGTATCTGCCGCAGTCCTACAACTTCGCGGGACAGTTGATGGTGGTTCCAGCCAGCCGGGTGACCCCGCTGGATGCCGACAGCGCCGAAGTGATGGCGTTCATCGTCTCGGGGGGAGTCTCCAAGACAAAAGGACTCAGGACTTAGTCCGCCCCACCTCCCCATTACTCTCCGCGCGCACTCCCGGGGTCGCACACCCCGGGCGGATGGGGGTGGACTTAGTCCTAAGTCCCAAGTCCTAGGTCCTTCGCTTAACGCCTCCGGGACCGTATCGTCTACCAGTATGTCCCGATCGTCGAGCCTCGTATGAACCGTGTTCGTAATGTTGAACTCATTGCGCTAGCTGCACTTGCGGCCGCCTGCTCCTCCGGTGATCCGCTCGATCCGACCTCCGAGGACCCGCGGCTCAGCGCCGACATCGCAGCAGTGGTGGCCGATGGCGTTGGTGAGGATGTCCAGACCATGCGGGAGCTCAGCATGGGGCTTCATCTGGGCGGGTTGTTCCTCCGCGGCACCCTGGCTCCGGGCTGTCCCTACAACGCGGAAACCGGGTGGCACGATTGTGACCCGGTGACGCTGCTCAACGGCCTCACCATCGACCGGCAGTATGCCTTCTTCAATCCGGCCGGTGATCCCATGCAGTTCTACGATCCCGACCAGACCGCCGCGATCCAGGCGCAGCGGACGGTAGACGGCGAGATCGAACGGGAGACCGAGTACGGCACGGTCTCGGGGTCGGTGCACCATGAGCGCGATCTCATCGTGTCGGGGCTCCAGGGCGACGAACAGAAGCGCACCTGGAACGGCACCGGCGCGAGTGAGATCACCCGGACCCAGGTCTCGGACGAGCGGGGCACCCGTTCGTACGAACTGAACACCGAGGTCCTGGTCGACGACGTCGAGGTGCCCACCTGGAACAACAGCGATCTCGATCCCTGGCCGCTGTCAGGCAGTATCACGATCCACGTCCAGGGCACCCTGACCCGGAACGACCAGACCCGTTCCTTCGAGCGCACGGTGGTGATCACCTTCGACGGAACCCAGTTCGCCACCGCGACGGTGACGGGCCCGAACGGGAGCGAAACCTTTACCATCGACCTGGCGCAGCGCCACGCGCGCAGGAACCGGTAAGAGTTAGCGGTTAGCGGATAGCAGTTAGCGGTTGGCGGTCAGCTGCTTCACTCCTAACCGCTAACCATTTGTAGCAGACCCCTATGGTTCTGGAAGGGAGAGTTTCCTATATTCGTCTTCGGCCATGCCGCCGATCACATCGCTCGCATTCGATAACACCTACGCTCGTCTCGCTCCCGACTTCTACGAGGTCGTCGATCCGACGCCTCTTCCTGATCCCGTCCTCGTCGCGCTCAATCCCGACGCCGCGCAACTGATCGAGCTGGATCCGGCTCCCACAACTTCGGCCGACCTCGCCTGCTATCTCTCGGGCGGCCGCCGGATTCCCGGGGCGGAGCCGGTCGCGATGCTCTACGGCGGTCACCAGTTCGGGGTCTGGGTGCCGCAGCTGGGAGACGGCCGCGCGTTTCTCCTCGGCGAGGTGCGGAACCGCCGGGGCGCAAAGTGGGATCTGCATCTCAAGGGCGGGGGTCCCACCCGGTTCGCCCGCGGGGGCGACGGCCGGTCAGTGCTCCGGAGCGCCATCCGCGAGTATCTGGCTTGCGAGGCCATGCACGGACTGGGCATACCGACCACGCGGGCACTCGCCATCGTCGGCAGTGAGGTCCTGATCCGGCGGGAGCAGGCGGAGCGGGCCGCCACGCTCCTCCGGCTGGCTCCGAGTCACGTGCGTTTCGGCTCGTTCGAGGTGCTTTCGTCCCGGGGCCGGGATGACCTGGTGCGCACGCTGGCCGACTATGTCATCGCCCAGAACTATCCCGGCTTCGAGGGGCGTTACACCCCGTGGCTCCGGGAAGTCACCGTGCGAACCGCGCGCCTGGTGGCATCCTGGCAGGCAGCCGGGTTCGCCCACGGCGTCTTGAACACCGACAACATGTCCATCCTGGGGATCACCCTGGATTACGGGCCGTTCGGGTTCATGGAAGAGTTCGACTCGGGATTCATCCCCAACCACACGGACCACGAGGGGCGATACGCCTTCGATCAGCAACCGGGGGTGGCGCTGTGGAATCTGGCGGTGCTGGGCGGTGCCCTGCAGTCGCTGCTGTCCCCGGAGAAAGCGGAGGAAGCCCTCACCGCTTTCCGGCCTGCATTCGAGCACCATCTCGGCATGCGGCTTCGGGCCAGACTGGGACTGGCGGAGTCCCGCCCGGAGGACGTTCAGCTGGTGGGCGCCCTCTATGCACTGCTACGAGCCCACCGGGTGGATTACACCCGCTTCTTCCGGTCGTTGGGAACCTTCTCCACCCAGTCAGGCGCCATTACTCCCGAGCTGGCCGCCGAGGTCAGTGACGCCGGCGCGCTGCAGTCCTGGCTGGCCCTGTACCGCGACCGGCTGGCCGCCGAACGGAGCCGCGACCAGGAACGCCAGGCGCGCATGGCGCGGGTGAACCCGGTCTACATCCTGCGCAACTGGCTGGCCGAGCGGGCCATCCGCAAGGCGGTTGACCAACGGGACTATTCCGAGATCGAACGCCTGCGCCAGCTGCTCAAATTCCCCTTCCAGCACCATCCGGGCTGCGAGGAATACACCCGAAGCGCACCGGACTGGGCGAAAGACCTGGTGGTGAGCTGCTCGTCCTGACGTGAGCCGTTAGCCGATAGCCGTTAGCCGTAACAACACCCTCGACAGCTGAACGTCACAGTAGGGCCCAGGTCCCGGCACTGAAAGGTCACTGCAATCATCGTCGGCTCACGGCTCACGACCCACGGGTCACGGCTAACGGCTAACGGCTATCGGCTAACGGCTAACGGCTAACGGCTAACGGCTAACGGCTAACGGCTAACGGCTAACCGATAGTATCCACATCGTCGCAAAGACCCCGTAGAACACCGCCATCGTGACCAGCGCGACCCGGCGCCAGAGCGGCGGCCGGAGCTCTGGGGGAAGCAGCCTGGTATTGATGTAGAGCAGGTGCAGCGAGCCCAGGACGAAGATCACGCCCCCGATATTGGCGGAGAGCTGGAGCAGAAACATCGGCTGGGCCAGCCGCAGCGCGATCATCCCCCACGCGACCGCGACGAACAGCACGCCGTAGTACACCAACCGTACGTCTCCACCGCGCAGGGCCCGGATCCGGCTGCTGCCGGTCCAGAGAATGTCGGTGATGGAACGAACCGTGGCTTCCAGCAGGTCGAGCTGGGTCTTGAAGAGGATCCAGACGGCGGTGATGGCGATGGCGCCGCCGAAGAGCGGTCCTTTCACCCGGGCCATGGCATGCGCCAGCTCCGCCGCCACACCCAGGCCGCGAATGTCTCGCCCCGGTTCCAGGAACGTCACATAGAGCAGCGCGGGGAGCAGCATGCCCAGGATGGCGCCGATGAAGAACACGCCGTACTGATCGGCGCGCACCAGCCGCCACCAGCCCTTCCAGCGGCTCATTGCCTCCGACGTCGGCTCGAAGCGGTAGCCGGTGTGAGCCAGGTTGACCTTCTTGCCGCCGATCGCGGCGGGAATGAAGCCGGCGACCTGGCCCATGCCGTAGCCCTTGTCCCGGGCCCAGTTGGCCAGCGTGATGTTGGCCACACCGCCGGCGCCGGAGAAGCCGGCGAACGCGCCGAGCAGAAACCAGTCTCCCCCGGAAGGAATCAATTCGAAGCGGCCGGCGCCGAGGTCGAAGCCGAAGTAGCCTACGGCGGCCGCCAGCCAGGTGTTCCCGGGCACCAACCACAGTGCCAGCACTACCAGTCCGCCCAAGACCAGCGTCACCAGCACCCAGTTGAGCAGCTCCAGAGTGCGCTCGATGCGGCGGCCAACCATGAGGATCGCCACGCAGACCAGGTAGAGCAGCACACCCGCCAGGTAGACGGCACCGGCATCCGCCGGTCCGGCCAGTCGCTTGGTCCCCATGAAGAAGGCGGCGCCCGCGGCGGTGCCGGCCCACGCGGGCCAGCCGAACTGCAGCAGGAACAGCAGCGAGTAGATCCAGCCCCAGAAGGTGGCGTGCGGACGAGTGCGCATGAAGCCGGTGAACACCGGCTCCCCGGTGGCCAGGGTATAGCGCATCAGCTCGGTGTTGAAGAGGGTCTGGAGAATGACGCCGCAGGCGGCAATCCAGAGCAGGCTCAGTCCGTGGCGCACCACGACGGCCGGCCCGAGCAGGAACTCGCCGCTGCCGATGGCCGCGCCTAACAGAATGACGCCGGGACCGACGGCGCCCGCCCAGCCGCGGATGCCTCGCGGGTGGGGCGGGACCGGCAGCTCAGCGGTCTGCCAGGGAGGGAGCCCGGAGCGGGACTCGGGATTCACCGTTAGCCGTTAGCCGTTAGCCGTTAGCCGTTAGCCGTTAGCCGTTAGCCGTTAGCCGTTAGCCGT